>CANQHW010000062.1 GCA_947623855.1 uncultured Bacilli bacterium
GCTATATAATAACATTAAGTTTAGCAATAAGTGTATTTTATATATCTACTTGTTGCACTTCATTTGAAAAATTGTAAGTATTTTTATAAAAATATTAATATTACTTCTTAGAAGAAGATCTTGGTTATAGCATATCTTATTGTTTTAATCATAATCCTAATATTAATTATTAGAATTATCGAACAACATAATAAATAGAACACCGAAAAGCGGTGTTCTAGCACAGTTTACGAACTATGTTAGAGTACCACATAGCAAAATGGTATCTCTTTTTTGTTCTACATATATTATATACATAAATTTACTTAAAATGCAAGTATTTTATTTAAAGCTTTTTTAATGTATAATAAAGATGGTGATTTAATTATGAAGTTATGTATTCTTTTAAATAAATTTATAACTTTCTTATGTAAAGTATTTAAAAAAAATGGTACCTCTCTTCCAGGAAGTATTATTTATAATCATTTAGATCATAATATATTAGATAAAATAACTTATCCTAAATATGTTATTGCAGTAACAGGTAGTTCTGGTAAAGGAAGTACTTCCAGTTACATAAATCATATCCTTACTAATAATTCTTATAAAGTTGCTTATAACTCTTATGGTAGTAATGGTATAAATGGTGCCGTAACTTTAATCTTAAATAATTGTAATTTAAAAGGAGAAGTTCTTGCTGATGTCTTACTCCTAGAATGTGATGAAAGACATCTTAAACTAATATTTAATAAGACTAAACCTACACACATGATCATAACTAATATTACCAGAGACCAACCCGTAAGAAATATAAGTCCCTATACTATTTTAGAAGAAATAAAAAAAGCTATTGGAAAAAATACCCACTTAATAATCAATGGTGATGATGCTATCTTAAGTATATTAAAAACTACTCATCAAGGAAATATAACCACCTTTGGTTTAGCCAAAACCAAAGATAGTTATACTAAAGATGATCAATTATCCCTTGATCAAACCTACTGCCCAATATGTCATCAAAAACTTATCTATACTTATTACCACTATGGTCATTTAGGAAACTTTAAATGTCCTAATAATGATTTTACAAGAAACCCGATTGATTATGAAGCTACCAATATATCTTTAGCTAAACAAACTATGAAAATTAATAATAATCTTCTTAAATTGAATAATAATGCTTTATATACTTGTTATAATGAATTAGCATCTTATACTTTAGCTAAAGTAATTGGTCTTAAAGATTCTAATATCTTACCTTATTTTAATACTAAAGTCTTACCTGCTAAACGAGGTAAAACCTTACACTTTAAAAATAGAGATATTATTATGTTAGAAAGTAAAAATGAAAATAATATTAGTTATTATCAAAGTATGAAATATATTAAAAACCAAAAAGGTCCTAAAACTATTATCCTAGGATTCGAAAATGTCTCCCGAAGATATAAAGAAAATGATTTATCTTGGTTATATGATACCGACTTTGAACTCTTAAAAGATCCCCATATTGATAAAATATTTTGTATCGGACGTTTTAAATATGATGTTGCTACCCGCTTAGAATATGCCGGCATAGATATGCATAAAATAGTAATGGTTACTAATCTTGATAATCTTTTAAACCTTGTTGATAAAAAAAGTAAAGGAACTATATATACCATGGTCTGCTTTGATATGACCGAAACAATTAAAAATTTAGTTAAAGGAGCTTTAAAATGAAAACATTTAAAATCGCCCATCTCTATTATGATTTACTAAATATGTATGGAGAAAACGGCAATGTAAAAGCCTTAGTAAAAAAATTAGAAGAACAAAAAGTAAAAGTTACCGTTGATTTTCTTTCTTTAGATAACTCTATTAACTTTGATAATTATGACTTATTCTATTTTGGAAGTGGTACTAAAGAAAATCTCAACCTAGCTACTAAACATCTTATGCCATATAAAAAAGATATCTTAAAAGCCATTGCAAATCATAAATACTTTATTATAACTGGTACTGGTTTAGAAGTCATCGCCAATTTAAATATCTTAAACTTCCAACTTCAAGAAACCGACTTTCAAATCATTGGTGAACAAGTTTATACTACTAATCTAATTAAAGAAAAAATAATTGGTTTCCAAAATCGTAATACCGTCATAACTAACTGTCAAGAAACCCCCTTATTTAAAGTTATCACTGGTACTGGTTATACCCCTAAAGAAAAACTAGAAGGAATTAAAAGGAATAACTTCTATGCTACCTATCTTTTAGGACCTCTATTTATTCGTAACCCTTATCTTTTACAATACCTAATTAAACATATCCTTGGTAAAGATTATAAAAAAACTAAAAAAGATATTTCTTTCAAAGCTTATCAAGAATTTTTAAAAAACTTTGTAGAAGAAAAAGTCTAACAAAAACAGGATTTTCATCCTGTTTTTGTATACTCTTCACATAATTTATCTAATTCTTTAAGTAATTTATCTACTTCTTCCTCCGTCGCAATCCTTGCTCCACAAGCAAATTTATGTCCTCCCCCATTATATTTACTAACTACCTCATTAATAATTGGACCTCTACTTCTAATATTCAGTTTATAAATCTTCGCTTTATTATCAAAAGATATAAAACACCATACTAATACTTCCTTTATAAAATTAAAATTATTAACTAAATTAGAAGGTGTCCCACTATCTACTCCAAACTCTTTTAAATCTTCCTCTTTAATCTTAATATATCCAAACCCATTCTCATTAACAATCATATTCATTGCTAAAAAAGCTTGGAATCTTATTTCATTTAAAGGTCTTTCATATAATATATTATATAATTTTTTTAAATCTAATTTTTCTTTACTAACTAAATAAGATGCAATATTAAAAGTTTTATAAGACGTATAAGAAAGTAAAAATCTATCACTATCACTAACAATTCCTAAATATAAATTCTCTGCTACTACTTTATTTAATTTAAGTCTTGTCATAATAATTAACTCCGCAATCATTTGCGCTGTAGAAGAAGAAGCCTCATCTGTCCAAGAAATCTTGCCCATATCATCTTCCTTAGGATGATGATCAATCTTAATAATCTCTTTATATTTATTAACATTTACCCCATCAATTCTTGAAATATTTGGAACATCTAACACTATTAATAAAGGATCATGTAAAGTACCTTCCTCTAATTTATCTAAAGCCCCATAAGCTCTAAACTTAGCCACACCAGCCCCTACTGCATATACTTTCTTATTCGGAAAAGTAAGAAGAATACTATCTCTTAAAGCTATCTGACTAGCAATAGCATCCGGATCTGGTCCAATATGTCTAGCTATAACTATCTCATCATATTCCCTTATTTTTTTATAAATATCTTTAATAACCTTTTTTATAGTAATCCTCCTCTCTTATCTCTTTATTTAGCTAACTCATAAGTATCTAAAGCAATCATTTGCTCTTCATCCGTTGCTAATACATATACCTTAACCTTAGAGTCTTTACTAGATATTACCCCCTCTAATCCTTTCCTTGTAACTGTTTCTTCATTTACTTTCTTATCTAACTTAATCCCTAAAGACTCTACTCTCTTTATAACTTCCTCTCTTATCATTGGGTCATTTTCTCCAACTCCGGCCGTAAAACATATTGCATCCACTTCTCCATTTAACTTAATAAAATATTTCGCAATATATTCCGCAATTCTTTTCGTATACATATTAATTCCTCGAACTATATTCTTATCTTTATTTTTAAAGCCCTCATCTAAATCTCTTAAATCACTCATCCCAGTTAAACCATCTAACCCACTCTTTTTATTTAAAATATTATCGACTTCTTCTAAAGACATATTCCCCTTCTTCATAAGATAAGGAATTAAAGAATAATCTATGTCTCCACAACGTGATCCCATCATCACCCCCGCATTAGGAGTAAATCCCATAGAAGTATCTATACTTTTACCATCTTTAACTGCTGTAATACTTGCACCATTTCCAATATGACAAACAATTAAATTAACATCCTTCTTATTTAATATCTCTTCCATCTTCAAAGTAATATATTTATGACTCATTCCATGAAAACCATATTTTCTAATCCCATACTTTTCATATAATTCATAAGGTATAGAATATAAAAACTCTTCTTCCTCCATCGTTTGATGAAATGCTGTATCAAAACAACCTACTTCTAAAGACTTTGGTATTGCTTCCATAAAAGCTCTTACTCCAATAATATTAGCAGGATTATGTAAAGGTGCTAAATCATTAATACTCTCTATCTTCGCAATTACTTCCTCATCTAATAAAACACTCTTAGAATAAAAACTTCCTCCATGAACAATCCGATGCCCTACTGCTTCAATCTCCTCTAAAGAAGCAACTACTCCTTCATTTAATAACTCTTCTAATAAATATTTAACAGCTTCCTTATGATCCTTTATAGCATACTCTTTCTTAATCTTTTTATCTCCTACACTAATAACTAAATTACTTCCAGCCATCCCTATTCTTTCAATCGCCCCCTTCATTAAAACCTTAGCTTCTGGCATTTCAAATAACCGATATTTTAAAGTTGAACTACCAGCATTAATTGATAATATTTTCATAATAATTCCTCATTTCTATATCTTTATTATATATTATTTTTGCTTTTAACAAAAGATAAAATTATAAAAAAATGTCACCCCCTATCAATACATAAAAACGCACTTTTACCAAGTACGTTTTTTCTATCTTTACTCGTATTTCCGAGTAACAAGTAAATCTGGTGCCGTAACAGTGAAACTAAAAACTGATATTTTTAAATATTTCTTAATATTTTTAAATATTAAAAAGTACCTGAATATCGCTATATTTTTAATTTAAACACCATTTTATATTTTATAATATTTATATTATGTTACGTAAAATGTTACGTAAAAAATTACATGAAATCAAAGAGAACAAAAGAGCTAGAAATACCTAAAAAAATAAAACTGATCGTATGGGAGAGAGATAACCGTCAATGCATATTTTGTCATAGATATGTTGAATGGAATTTTGCCAATTCTCATTACATAAAAAGAAGTCACGGAGGATTAGGAATAGAACAAAATATATTTACTGCTTGTTCAAGATGCCATCACGATTTTGACGACACACCAAAAAGAAAAGAATTGCTTCTTGTGGCTAAAAGACACTTAATGAGTAAATATGATCATTGGAATGAAACAGATTTAATATATAAAAAATGGAATTAATTTTTACCATTAAGAAAGCTACATACATCACATAATAAATCCATCGTTGCATATAGCTTTATTTTGGTTTCTTTACTATATATATCATTAGAATTAATTATATAATCTATTCTATCTTTTCCTACATATGATAATAAATAATTAGGGTTATTATCAATGATGTCAGTAAATTCATCTTTTAATTCTTTATCTTCTTTATAAAGATGTTCGAATTGAGTTCGATTATATTTTTTATTATAATTTAAAATTTTTTCTATTAATTTCTCTTTAGTAATCATAACTCCTCCTATATAGGCTTATCACGCTTTGGTCAATAGTTTAATAAAATCGTATCATAATATTAGTAGGTGATACGATGAAACTAAGTGTTATTTTTGGAAAAAACATAAAATACCATCGTTATTTAAAAGGGTATTCCCAAGAACATTTAGCTGAATTACTAAACAGTAGTACCAGTTATGTTAGCAGATTAGAATGTGGTAAAATTAATACAACTTTTGACTCTATTTCTAAAATAGCAGATATCTTAAGCATTAAACCTAATGAGCTATTTATAGAACGCGATTTTAACAATATGCCAACACGGATAAGCGACTTGAAATAACATAAAGTTATTTCGTTTTTTTATTATACCACATATTTAATAATATAAAAAAGTATAAAAAAAGAAGTCAGTTTTCACTGACTCCATAAAAAAATGCGCAGTTTTTTAAAAATATTGAGCATTTTTTATTTTATAATACATAACTTTTTGAAAATATTGAGTATTTTTTATTTTACTATGTAATCTTTACTAGCATATCCTTCGATGGTTATGTTAGTATCTTTAGCACGGATTTTGTAGAAGTTTCCTTCTTCACCTAGTATTTCTACTTCAGTATTATTTGCAAGAGTTCCTACTCTATCATGAGCGGTACTAGGTTCATATCTAACATTTAATACACCCTCAACGTTTACTTTCCCTTTAGGGTTAGTAGGTGTATCAACGTGTACTTTTAAATTGTATTTTTTAGTGCCTTCGCCGATTTCTTGGTCTGAATATACTTCTAGCACTTCAATAGGGTCAACGTCTGTTTTAGTAGGCGATTTTTGATAAGCGCTCATACTAGACCAGATACTTAAATGTAAATGGTTCCCAGCGCTAGTACCAGTATTCCCCATGTTACCTACTTGCTCGCCCATCTTAACATTTTGTCCTTTTTTAACAGTTATTTTTGATAAGTGAGCATAATTTGATACCATGCCATTAGTATGTTTAACATAAACAACGTTGCCGCTTCCTGTTTCTTTTCCGGCAAATGTAACAACTCCGTCAGCTATACTATAAACAGGAACATTTGCACCGCCATGAGCATTGCTCCACCCAAAGTCAAGACATTTACCTTGGTGGTGATATTGTGTTATTGCTATAAATTGTAATGGATATTTCATATAATCTACTCTCCTTTTTCTATATTTTTTTTATAATTTGTATTTGATATCATTAATACCGAACCTAAAAATGCGTCAAACGCAGTCATTATTGTAATGACTATATCTGTATTAGCATAATTGAAACATTTT
>CANQHW010000063.1 GCA_947623855.1 uncultured Bacilli bacterium
GCTATATAATAACATTAAGTTTAGCAATAAGTGTATTTTATATATCTACTTGTTGCACTTCATTTGAAAAATTGTAATTTTACTTATTAAATTCTTCCAAGCTTTTTATCGCATCTTCAAAAGTTGCCACCGCCCGTATATTAATCTTTAACTTATACGTATTTTTAACCTTTAACGCTTCTTCATAGTTTTCTTTAGGAACTAAAAATAAATCACACTTATCTTTCTCTGCTCCCAATAATTTATATTTTACACCCCCAATTTCTCCGACATTACCCTTCTCATCAATTGTTCCTGTTCCAATAATTTTTTTCCCTCCAGTAATATCTTCCGAAACCAAATGATTATAAATACTAAGCGCCGTAATAAGTCCCCCACTTGGACCCGATTCATTATCTTTAGTTGCAATATCTATCTTAGGATCTGTTTCTAACTCATAATGCGTACTAGATAAAATTCCAATTTTTCTTCCATCTTCGGTATCATATAATTTCGCCGTACAAGTACGTAACTTCCCCTCTCTTAAAACCTCTAAAGTTACTGTATCTATATCTTTATCTAAACTAGCTACAATATTTTTAATCTCTAAAGTAGAACTAACCTCTTTCCCATTTACTCTTATTATCTCATCATATAACTTAATATCTGTATCAGCTTTCTCATCTAAATATACTACTACTAAACTTTGCTTTTTAATTTTTATTTCCTTTTTAGCATAATTATACGCTGTTATCGTCGCTTTATTAATAGCTTCTTCTAAATCATACTTTTCTCTTTTATCCATCTCTTCAATAGTTTCATCATCATAAGTAATATCACTATTCTTACTTACTTCCCAATCTTTATTAACTAAAGAAAGAATTAAAGAAGGAACTGTCCCTTTAATCATACTAACATAAGCCATTCCAAAAGATCCTTCACTTTCATAAGAAGGAGACACTTTAATCCGCTCATCAATCATAATAACTCCTCCGGGAGCTTCAATAACATAAGGAAGTGGAAAACTACATACTAAAACTATTAAAATTAATAAACTTAAAAATAATTTATTTTCTTTAATATAATTTATTACTTTCTCATAAACTTTACTAACCATAAGTATTCACCTACTAGTAATTATAGCATTTTATGAGGTCATTATGAAAAAGAAATATTTAAATCTTATTTTAATTAGTTTAGTTTTTTTATTTATTTACTTTATCTTTACACATAAATCTTTAATAACTACCAATATTATTAATAGTAGTAAATTATTCTTTTATAAAGTATTTCCATCTCTTTTTCCTATGTTTATTCTATCTAGTATATTAATATCTTTAAATACCCCTTACTACTTAAGTAAAATAATTAAATATCCCAAAACCTCCTCTCTAAGTATTTATGTCTTAACTCTATCTTTAATAAGTGGTACTCCTAGTAATGCTTTTATTGTTAACGAACTAATTAAACAAAAAAATATTACTCCTCAAACTGCTTCTTCCTTACTTACCTTTTCCCTCTTTACTAATCCCTTCTTCTTACTTAATATGTTAAGTATTATCTTTCCCCTAGATATTGTAATCAAAATCATTATCGCCGCTTATCTACCTAATTTAATATTAATGTTTTTTACCCCTCTTAAAGATCCTCTTCCTCTTTCTAAAAAAGACCCCTCCTATAGCAATATTATTCCTAACGCTATTAATAAAAGTATTACTACTTTAATAACTATCCTAGGTACCATCGTCTTCTTTAACTTACTAACTCTTCTTCTACCTTTTAAATATCAAATACTATCAGGTTTTTTAGAACTTACTAATGGTCTTAATATCTTACCTACTTTAAATATCGCTTTAAATATTAAAGCATATCTTGCTCTATCTTATATATCTTTTGGAGGATTATCTATTATTATGCAAATAAAAAGTATTTTAAATGAAACTCAGACCTCTATTAAACCCTTTCTAAAATCCCGTCTTTATCATTTAATTCTTTCCTTTTTAATTCTTTCCCTAACAGGACTCTGACCCACTAGCAGTAAAAGATGTCATCCCCATTTTAATTAACTCAATATCATGAATACGATTATCTTCCTTATGATTAATCACCGGAATAACAATTTTTAAAAGATAATTATCCCCATTATTAATATAACAATACTTTTCCCCTTCCGTACTATATTTTCCATCCCCTAATTTCCATATCTCATTATCATATTCTAATTCTTTTTCCCGAACATAAAGCTTTTTATTTAAACCATCTTCAAAAGTAAAACTATAACATATAATTACACCATCTTCCCGACAAGTTTCTACCCTATTAAGTCTTTTCTCAATAAAATCATTTTGAATTATTCTTATAATAGTAGAACGATTTAAAG
This sequence comes from uncultured Bacilli bacterium, assembly GCA_947623855.1. Lineage (GTDB taxonomy): Bacteria > Bacillota_I > Bacilli_A > RF39 > UBA660 > CALWAM01. Next base: position 2,360 of record CANQHW010000063.1, read on the forward strand.
TATCATTAATATTATCATTACTATATGCACTTTCTCTTTTAATATCTCCTAATAAACTAAACATAAAAACTAAAACAATAGATATTAAAGAAACACTAACCATTAACTCTACTAAAGTAAAACCTTTATTATTCATCAACATTTCTCCTTGCTATTTTAACACTACTATATAAAAAATGATCCCGATTATCAATCTTTGTTTTATACTCAATAATTAACCTATAAGTATCATCTTTCCCATTTAAAGTTCTAAAATACCCAATCGCATTAGGAGAAATATTTCTTAACTCTTCATTACTAGCACATACCACACTATTGTCTGTATTCATACAATCAATTAAATCACTAACATCATACCTCGTAATATAAATATTTTCTATCTCTAATCTTCCCCCATCTATTAAAGCTTCACAATAATTTCTTTTTTCTTCCTCTTTAGTATCTAAAACCCCATTTTCATCCCTTAAATTATATAAAGAATCATCATGACAAGTAAAACTTGCTAATAAAGGCATCTTCCCCGCACTATTTGGAGTTTCTAAATGATCATTAATATATTTCTCTAAATTTAAAGATACTAAAAAATCTTCAATATAAAAAGTCCGATAAATATATGCTACATCATCAAAAGTCGTATTCCTTCTTTCTTGATTTAAAATCGATATAAAAGAAGAATAAAGCATTAATAATAACGTCATTACTACTGAAATAACTATAATAGTTTCTACAAAAACAAAACCTTTTCTATTCATAACTATTACCCTTTTCTACAACCCTAAACTTTAAAGAAACCTTTTTTTTCTCCCCTTTTTCCAAATAAATATTTACTATAGATTGATTAGTAGCACTACTTTCTAAATCATATTCTGCTATTATATAATCATTCCCCTTTTTATTTAAATATTTAACATTTCTTGTAAGATTATCTACTACTATTAAAACATCATCTAAATTACTATTAGAACTCATTAATATCTGATAAGTTACTGTATCCTCCCCATTATTTGTTACTAAAACTTTTCTACTATCATTATCTAAAGATACACTAATCTCTTTACTTAAATTTTCTTGTATCTCAATAATTAAATCTCCCTTTGTATAAAAAGATGTTGTTTTAGACCCCCTAATATTTGTTAGAATAAGATAAGCTAAGTAAGAACATACAATCATAAATATTACTACTAAAATTATACTTTTAATAATCTCTTTAGTTAAATTTTCTTGTATCACTTACCATCACCTTCTACTCTAAAATCATTATATCATAAATTTCCCAACTTGACAAAACTACTCTCTTTTATAAAAATACTTGCATTTTAAGTAAATTTATGTATATAATATATGTAGAACAAAAAAGAGATACCATTTTCTTCTGTGGTACTCTAACATAGTTCGTAAACGTTGTTAGAACACCGCTTTTCGGTGTTCCTTTTTTATTGTTTATCAATAATTCTAATAATTAATATTAGGATTATGATTAGAACAATAAGATATGCTATAACCAAGATTTCCTTTATTTATATTTTTATTAAAAGGAATAATCTAATATAAACCTCGTTCTTTAACTAGAACGGGGTTTATATTATTCTTTAATAAAATTAATTAATTCCTCATTAATTATCTTTCTTACTGTGTATCTATCATACTTATAACTACTATAATAATTACTTAAAGAACTAAATAAACTCTCTAAAGTTATTTTCTTATTTCTATATAAATAAAAATTATCTCTTATTTTATTTCTTATTCTTCTTTTTGTAATATTATTTATCTTAATAATCGACTTCTTATTTATAACTTTATAATTATATCCTAAAAATAAAATCCCATCTTTCATATTACTAATCTTAGTTTTATTAATATTTACCTCTAATTTATAATAATTATTTATCTTATCAATTATCTTATTTAAACATTCCTTTAAATAAGCTTTATCATTATGTAAAATAATAAAATCATCCATATATCTTACATAATATTTTAATTTTAAATCATAAACTATATAATGATCTAATTTATATAAATAAAATATAGATAAAAACTGACTAGTCATATTCCCTATTGGTAATCCTTTACCAAAACTATAATTTAAGTCATTACTTAACTCTCTAATTCTATTATTTATATACTCTTTATTAGAACTATTAATAATCCTATCTATTAAATCATATTCCTCACTATTTAAAAAAGGTTTTAATTCCCTTTTTAATACTTCATGATTAATTGTATAAAAATACTTTTTTATATCTATTTTTAATACATAAATATTATCATATTTTTTTAATCTTTCTAAATACTTATTAATTAAATCTCTAGCTTTACTCGTCCCCATATCTTTTCTTGTAGCGACATTTCTATCATCTAATAACTTATTTAAATTAGGATATAAAATAAATCTAGTAACAAAATGATTTAATAATTTATCAGATATATTTAAAGACATAATTATTCTAACCTTAGGTTCTTTAATTAAAAAAATATTATATGTCCCTCCATCATATAACTTACTATTTACAACATTAATAATTCTACTTAAATTTTGCATCTTATTTATCTCAAAATTATATAATGCATTCTTATTACTAACATTTTTACTTATCTCATTATCATATACCTCTAATAAATTAGGTATATTTAATATTTTTAATCCATCCATATATCATTTTTTTAATTCTTTCTAATTCTAAAGCTTTATTATTACATATTTTTTCATTTATATATTTATTTTTATAAGATACTTCTAAATAAAAATCTAACATATATATCTTACTTAATAAAATATTAAAATTATCTTTCTTACTATCTAAATTACATAAATTAATTAATTCTAAAATATCATAACTAGTATTAATCATTCTAGTTTTTAAGACTAATTCTTTTTTAGGATAATTAATTAAAATATTATTTAAATTAATAATAAATATTTTCATTCTTTTCATAATTAAAAACTTATCACTCATTATTAATTAACTCACTTATACTATCTAAAATATCTATTACTTTATCATCATTAATATTACTTATCTTACTTTCTATATGGGATACTCTATCCTCTATTTCTTCTTTCTTTAAAGATTTAGTTAAATAAGTTTGATACTTATTCTTATCCCTAAACTTTCTTGCCATTCTCCCATCTTCATTAAATATCTCATAATTAATATTCTTCTCTTCTAAAACATTAATAACTTTATTAAAACTATCCATTGGAAAACCGACTCTTCCATTACTTATCTTATAATTAAATAAATAATGTAATATCTTTGCATCCTCATCAAAAGCACTATAAAACTTCCCTAACTTTCTTAATTTAACACTATTTTCCATACATTCCTCCTAATTATATATAATTTAAAAGTTAGTTATTACTTAGTTATAATTGGTGGTTTAACTAATAATAAGCTAACTTATATGTAATAGTTCTAGAGAAAGTACGTATACTTTCTCATCTATTACTTCGGTTTTAGAGTTTACACTCACGGATAAATCTTGTTCCTTATAATTCACATACTTAAACCTTGATCTAAATATTCCCATTTTTTAAGGAGCTCGGGCGCACGGCATTCGCATTGTTCGCGTTGTTGTTGTTGACATTCCCGGACGTATTGACATTGAACACATTGTTGGAGTTGGACGAATTCGGCGTTTGTAAAGATTTAACCTATATTTTATAAAAACTAGATATCATTTTAAAAGATAAGAGTAAAAGTTTTATAAAAATTTATCTAGTTTTTACCATTTTATCTAGAATCCTCAAAACCCCACATCTATAAAAATAATGACTATAACGATTATTCTTATATTCTTTTTTATCTACTTCTTCTAATCCCTCTACTATTACATAATTAATTCTTAACCTTTCTACCTTTCTTATATCTTTATTACATTTATGATAAAACATATATGCATCAATTCCATAAGTATAATATCTTTTATCCTTATATATTAATACAATATAATTATTAAATATCTTCTTTAAGAATTTATATCTACTTATCCTACTCATAATTTTCGCCATTTGCAAAATATTTTATTTTTTAAAAATTACATTACTGCAATTTTTAATTCTTTTTTCGCCTTAAAGGCGAAGAAAGGGTTAGCTTCCTCGGACTTACGCCCGAGGATGCCACAAGCCGAATCGTTCCTCACCGGCTTGTTATTACATCACGCCACTATGATGTATGGTGCTTCCGCACTTCCATCTCCTTCCCCGCTCGAGATCATGGTGTTGGATGTCAGATATAAGGCCGGGCGCACGGCACGCGCATAGAGCGCGTAGTCGCGGCCGACAAACCCGGACGTAATGACATTGAACACATCGTCGGAGCTGGACGAATACGGCGTAATTGTCCATTGGTATTTACTAGAATCATACAACCAGTCATTTCCAGCACAATC
>CANQHW010000064.1 GCA_947623855.1 uncultured Bacilli bacterium
AATGCCCGTTTTTAGCGAGCATTTAGTTTCTTATTATTAATTTTTCTTTATACGAGAATTAAATTTTTAATTCAACGCTTTTAAAATTATACTATTTAATTATTTATAAATCAATAGTTATAAACCTGCAAACTTTTTATTAAAATTTTTCTTGTCATTAAACTCTATTATAGTTTATAATAAATAAGAAGTGGTAGTTATGAAAAAAGAAGAGATAATACAACAATTTATAGATACAGATAAATACTATTTAAGAGAAGTAAAAAAGGGGAAAGAGAAAGTTGGACTAGTAAATATAGAACTTTTACAACAATTAGATAATAATATACCTTGTTATTTATATTTAAATAATAATGATAAAATTCTTGCTAATATATACATATCTAAAGAAGAAAATTTAAATCTGAATTTAATAGCTAGTGAAATATACAACCTCTTTAATATAAATGCCCCTTTAACATATTATTTATATAATAATACCGGAAATAAAGCTCTAATTAGTATTAGTACTCAAAAAGAAAGAGATATCCTTGTAACTAGTGAAGAAGTTATAACTAACTTAGTTGAAGAAATAAAAAGAGGAATCATTACTTTACCCGAATTTTTAAAAGATTATTTATATATTATAAAAAATAGAGAAGTAAAAAATACTAAAGATATCATTACTTTAATTGAAGTATCTATTCATAGTATTGCTAAAAAATATAACTTAGATGATAAAGACAAAGAAAGATTATTAAAAAACTTTTTAGAAATAATAATTCTGGATTATATTACTCTAAATACTCAAAGAAATACAGATAATTATGGTTTCTTAATAGATAAAATAAAAGATAAAGTAAATATTACTCTACTTAATAGTTATAATCGAAAATATAGTAATGAATATACTTTAAATGGTCTTACAATAGAATACTCTAAATTATTAAATAGTATCTTTAATAATTATTATGATTATATTAAAGCCTTAGTAAGAAGTATTATCGATAACCGTAACGTTTATGAAAAATGTCTTAACTTAATAGTTGAAGCCAATAGCTCTCTAGATAATAGTAATCTTATCAAAGAACAAATATCAACAAGATTAGATGATTTATTAGTCTTAGATAACACTATTGATAAAAGTAAAGTAAGTAAAATCGATCTTGTCTTAACTAAAACCAATGTTAATTTAAAAATAGTTAATAAAACCAGTGAAATAATGCAAAAATATCAAAATTATGAACCAATAAATAATACTCCAACCGATGAAATAATTATTAATTATGATGATAAAGAAGAAAAAGAAAGTAATATCTCTATTTATATATCTATTATTTTAATGATAATTATTATCGTAAGTATAATTATTATAATATTACATTAATACTTTATATTTTTCTTAAAATAGTTTAAAATAGGAATTAGGAAGTGAATTTATGGGTGTAGTATATCAAAAAATAAATGAATATTTAAGTAAGTATCATCAGGGTATTACTTGGCATCGTTTAAAAAAACATAGTGAAGTAGTAGAAAGACACTTAAATCCCGATGAAATAGTTTTATATGCTTTTCCAGGTCAAAAAAATGATAGTTTATTTGATGTCTTTTCTACCTGTGTAGTAGCTCTTACTAATAAAAGAATTTTAATCGGTCAAAAAAGAGTAGTATTCGGGTATTACTGTTACTCTATAACTCCTGATTTATATAATGATTTAACTATCTATAGTGGTTTAGTCTTTGGTAAAGTTACCATTGATACCGTAAAAGAAGTTGTATACCTAACTAATATTGATAAACATGCTCTACCCGAAATTGAAACGGAAATATCTACCATAATGATGGAAGCTAAAAAAGAGTATCGTAAAAATGAAGAATAAAAGCTTAATAAAAGAAAACCAAATACTTATAATATTAGTAATTATCTTAATAATTATTATCTTTTATAATGTTTTTAAAGTTAAATCTTATACTAAAAAATATCAAGTAAATAATTATGATATTGAAGAAAAATATGCTAAAAAAACTAAAAGTTATACCTTTATAATTAAAGGTAATGATACTAAATATAGTTATAGCATTACTAGTAAATACCTCCATAATAAAAAATTAATTAAAGAAATATCTACCTTTATAAAAGATGATTATAAGTGTATTGTTCCCGAAATAAACGGTTTAGATGCTATTCCCTTATGTTCCCAAGATAATAACTTAGTTGATTATCGCTTAACTGGAATTGATTTTGGTATAAAAGAAGCAGATACTAGTGTTAATTTAGCCAAAAATAATCTGAAAATTAGTAATGTTTTAGATAATTATTTAGTATGGAATTATAAAAGCTTTTATAATATCTATGATAAAAAAATTACAGAAATAAAACTCTTTAAAAAAGATATCTATGATATCCATTTAGCTACTATTTTAAATAATTATCTAGTTATACCTGATTATGATAGTGAATATAATTTTAATACCTTTTATATTTATGATTTAACTAAAAAAAGTTTAACTACCTGGAAAACTAAATATGATATATCTTTTGATAGTTATATAGCTGGTAGTTATGATAAAAGTATTTACCTAGTAGATAAAAAAAATAAAATAGAATATGAAATAGTTCCCCATAAGAAAAAAATCCGGATAGTAGGAAGTGAATCTAAACCAGGTCCTATATATCAAAATAAATGGCAAAATATCTCTTTAACTAAACTATCTAGTGAAGAAATATATTTCCAAAATGATTTAATTTATAAATACTCTTTAACTAATCATAATCTTTATCTTGAAAATATTCTTACTAAAGATCAAACTTTAATTAGTAAAGATGTGGATAAACTATTAGTTATGAACAATGATAGCGCTTATTACTTAAGAGATGATAATATCTATGGTTATAAAATAACTACTGGCGAAAAACTAATTATGTCTAACTTTGAATGGAATTTTAACAACGATAATATTTTATTTATTTATTAACATAAAAAAACCTTTTTCATATTTTATACTAGGTGAAGAAAAATGTTTGATAAATATTTAATAAAAAGTACAGATACTTTAGAAAGCATTGCTAAAAAATATCATACTACTATTGATAATATTCTAGATTTAAATAATGTAAGATATTTAAGTGATTTACGAGTAGGAAATGAAATAATTGTTCCTAAAGAAAAAGAAGCATATTTTAATACTTACTTAATTGAAAAAGGAGATAATCTATATTCTATCGCCCGCCGTTATAATATTAATCCTAGTTTATTAGCATCCTTAAATGGTCTTAATATGGATGACTATATCTATCCTAATGAACAAATACTAATCCCTAAATCTGGTTATAGTTACTATATCACGGCCCCTGGTGATACTCTAGAATTAGTTGCTAAAGAATTTGGTGTCTCTAAAGATAAATTATTAAATGAAAATGAGACTGTATATTTAATGGAAGGTCAACTACTTGTTAATCGTAAATAAAACAAAGTAAAAATAAAAGTAAATTTTAGAAGTGTTAACTAATTAGTCAATTTAAAAGAACTTGATTCTCAATATAGTGATTTATTTTAAGGAATAATATTTATTATTTCTTTTTATTTTATAAATTATTTGATATAATAATTATAAGAATAGGAGGAGTAATTATGGTAATAAGAAAACCTTATGCTTTCTTAATCCGACATTTTCGTTTAATTCATTTTTTAATTATCATCCCTATGTTTATTACTCTTCTTTGTACCCGTACTGTTTTAGACTTCTTTAGTACCTATGTAGCTAGCGGATATGTTACTAGTGAAACTAATATTGCTTATAATTATTTAAATCCTATCGTCTATTTTGCATTAATTTTTGTTATCGTCTCGATAATAGCTATTATTTTTCTTTTAAGAACTAAAGATAAAGATATTAAAGCTCATTTAATTATTGGTATTTTTTATGCAATATTATTAGTTGGTTTCTTTATTTTACCTGGAATATTTTCCACCTTTGAAACTACCGATGTTGCTCCAACAAGCGCCCGAATGATAAGAGATATTGTAAGTTTCTTATACTATGTTCAATATGCTTTTATTTTAGTAACCTTTATTAAGGGATTAGGTTTTGACTTTGAACGTTTTCAATTTATCGATTTATTAAGTGAATTAGATATTGATGAAGAAAGTGATTCTGATGAAGTTGAATTCCGTATTGGAGTAGAAGGATATAAAGCTAAGAAAAAAATCCGCTCTCTTATAAGAGAATTTAAAGCTTATCTCTTAGAAAATAAATTCTTTGTTACTATTATTTTAGGAGTAGTATTAATTATTCTTATTATTATGTTAATTATAAATATCATAACAGGTAATCAAAGTATTCGAATTAATCAAAGATTTTCTCTTCAAGGATTTAGTGTTAAATTTAATAATGCTATCGTTTCTAATCTAGATTATAATGGCCATTTAATTAGTCCAGATAATTATTATCTTGCTGTTAATATCTTTGTTAAAAATACTTCTGGTGAAAGTAAAGAATTAGATACTAGTGCTTTCTATTTAGATTTAGGAGAAAAAAACTACGTTTATCCTACCCTTGCTTACGGTAGTAAATTTATTGATTTTGGAAGACCATATTATAATGGTAGAATTTATAAAGATAGTGAATGTGAATACTTAATTGTCTATGAATTATCTTCTAAACAAGTAAGAACTGCTTATACTATAAAAATATTAGATAGTATTACTTATAAAAAAGATGAAATAATTCCTAAATATAAAATTATTAATTTAAAACCTCAAATAATTAATAAAATAAATAGTGAAAAAAATGTTAATTTAGGAGATGAAGTCGATTTTAAATATACTAATTTATTAAATACTAAAATTAGAATTGATAGTTATACAATGACTAATCGATATGTTTATGAATATAATTTCTGTCTAACTGACGATGACTGCCGGGTTTCTAAAAATAGTGTAACTCCTGCTAATCCTTCCTCTGCTGGTCAATATACCTTAATTGCTTTAAATGGCGAATTTAATATTGATGAAAATAGTAGTTTTAGTAAATATAAACTAGCTACTAATGATTTCTTTAAAGACTTTACAGAAATAGAATACACCGTTGGAGGAGTAACCCATACTAGTAAAGTCACCAATAAAACTCCAGAAGAATTAACTGATACCGTTATTATCGAAGTACCAAAAAGAGTTGAAAATGCTGAAAGTATTAGTTTAATCCTTACTGTTCGGGATAAAAGATTTATCTATAAATTAAAGTAAAAAAAATAGCTTTTTAAAAAAAACTGTTATACAATAAAGCTGTAAATTTATAAGGAGGTGGAGTATGAAAAAATTTTTAGTCGGTATCTTATGTATTTGTTGTCTTCTTCTTGTTGGTTGTGGGAATAAAGAAAGCGCAGAAAAAGATCTAGGTAGTGTTGAAAAGACCACTGTAGAAGTTTTGGTAAAATTCTTTAATGATGAAATAAATGAAAATTCGGGACTTACTCCTATTAATGATGATAAACCTAAAGTAGAAGATGGCTTATATCGTTATGAATTAGAAGATGGCATTTATGTAACCGTAACTCCTGAAACACAAGAAGCTAAAGACCAAGATATCGTAAAATCAATGCAAATATGTTTTTCAAAATCTGATGAAACAGTTGCAGCAGCTTATGCTAGACTATTAGTAGTAGCTAATAACAAAGATATAACTAGTGAAGAAGCTGATAATTTAGTCACAGAAGCTAAAGATTCTAAAGATGAAGCTATCAATAATGGTAAAGGCATTTCTGTAAAATATGCAGAAAATGATGATCACTTAGAATACCAAGTTATTAGAAATACTAAATAAAAGTAGACGCTCGTCTACTTTTATTAATGTTACCCCCGAAATAATGGTTCGAGTATCAACCAATATTAGAGCGTATAGAAAAGAGGTCGAATAACTCTTTTTGGCTAATTTTTTTAATTAATTATTTAAAAATTCATCTAAATTAAAATCATAACAATTAATTTCTTGCTTATCTAATATTATATATAAGTTATCTTCTCTTATTTCATACTTAATATTTTTTATGGGAATACTAAATAGTATATATAATTCTGGTAGTGGCATGGCTGCAGTTCCCCAAACTGGATCGCCATTTGTAATATCATAAAATACTAGTAAATTTTTTTCAGTTAAAACAAAATTAGTTTTGTAATAAGTATCATTAATTTTAATATTTACATTAACTCTTTCTTTAACTATTGATTCATTATCTTTTTTAAAATCATAATTATACAATTTTATCACCTAATTTCATTATATCACAATTTTTTAGAATAAAAAATTTATTAGTAATTAATATGATTTTTATAATATTTCTGCATAGTTTCATTATATTTCTTAAATAACAAAAAAACTAGTTAGCATTTATTACTCTCGAAGTAAAAGTTCGAGTTTACTATCATATTGGAGGAGCCAGTCGGATTTGAACCAACGATCAGGGAGTTGCAGTCCCACGCCTTACCACTTGGCTATGGCTCCATAAAAGAATACATATTAAATTCTACACTAATTCCTATTTTTTGTCAATTACTGATACTCTATTTTATGCTTTATCATATATAAATGTATATTAAAAAATTAAATTCTCGATATTAAAAAATAAGAGAAGTTAGTTTTGTAATAATTTATATTATAATAAAC
>CANQHW010000065.1 GCA_947623855.1 uncultured Bacilli bacterium
GATGAAAATAATTTATCTTTAGCTATTGGTAAAAAAGGTGTTAATATTCGTTTAGCATCTCGTTTAACCAAATATAAGATAGAAGTTAAAACCATGCAACAAGTTACCGAAGAAGGTAATAGTAATGCTTAAAAAAAAGCCCATGCGTAGTTGTGTTATAACCAAAGAAAAATTAGAAAAAAAAGATTTACTACGCATCGTAAGAAATAAAGACGGAATAGTATCCCTTGATATAACCGGTAAAGCAAGTGGTAAAGGTGCTTACCTAAAAAAAGACGAAGAAGTCATATTAAAAGCGCGTCAAAATAAAATATTAGATAGAGTATTAGAAACAACTATTCCTGATGAAATATATGAAGAAATGTTAAATATTGTAAATAAATAGAAAGAGGTGAGACTCCTATGATGAGTGTCAAAGATTATGCAATAGATACTAACCATTCTATTGCGGAAGTCCTAAAAAAATGTCATGAACTAAGTATTGATGTAAATAGTGGCGATGATATGCTTAGTGATGATGATATTATCATGCTAGATAATACCATGAATTTAATTAGTACTACTACCGAAGCTAGTTTAGATGAAGAAGATATTATTGATGAAGCTGTTGATGAACTAATACTAGATAACGAAATAGATAAACAATATAAAGAAGAAGATAAAAAACAAAAACTAAAAAAACGTAGTGAAGTAAGTTCTGCTAAAGAAGAATACCTAAGTAAAAGAAAAGAAATGTATAAACATAAAGAAAAACTTGCTACTAATACTAAAGATGATAATATTATTCTTTATAAAGAAGGTATGAGTGTTAAAGATTTAGCTGATGAGCTAGGTATTAGTGGAACCGAAATAGTAACAAAACTAATGGGTTTAGGATTAATGTTAAGTCTTCCGCAACCTATTGATTTTGATACAGCTTCTCTAATTGCTATCGATTATCAAAAACAATTAAAAACTGCTGAAACTCAAGATGTATCTAATTTTGAAGAATATGAAATAGTTGATAACCCAGCTGATTTAGTTCCTCGTCCTCCCGTTGTAACTATTATGGGTCATGTCGATCACGGAAAAACTACTCTTCTAGATACCATAAGACATAGTAGTGTTGTATCTACCGAGTTTGGCGGTATTACCCAACATATTGGAGCTTACCAAATCGAACATAATGGTGAAAAAATAACCTTCATTGATACCCCAGGTCATGCTGCTTTCACCGAAATGCGGGCTCGTGGTGCCAGTGTAACCGATATTGTTATTATTATTGTTGCAGCTGATGATGGTGTTATGCCTCAAACTAAAGAAGCGATCGACCATGCTTTAGCAGCTAAAGTTCCTATTATTGTAGCGGTTAATAAAATTGATAAACCTAATGCTAATCCCGAAAAAATTCGTGAAGGTATGGCGGCTTTAAATATTACACCAGAAGAGTGGGGTGGATCTTATCCCTTTGTGGATATTAGTGCCTTAAGTGGAACTAATATTGATAAATTATTTGATACCATCCTTGCTACTAGTGAAATGCTAGAATTAAAAGCTAACCCTAATCGTTATGCTGTGGGTAGTGTTATTGAATCGAAAGTTGATAAAAACGTAGGAGGAATGGCTACTATCTTAATTCAAAATGGTACTTTAAGATTAGGGGACCCTATTGTTGTTGGGACCTCTTATGGTAAAGTAAGAACCATGAAAAATGATTTAGGAGAATCTATCGTTGAAGCCGGACCTTCTACTCCTGTCGAAATAACTGGTATTAACGAAAACCCTAATGCCGGTGATAAATTTATGTCCTTTGAAACCGAAACCGAAGCTAAAGAAGTAGCAATCAAAAGACAAAACTTAGCTAAAGAAAAGAAATTTAGAAAACAAACTGTTAGTTTAGAAGATTTATTTAATAAAATTAATTCCGGAGCTAAAGAAATTAATGTCGTTTTAAAATGTGACGTAAGAGGTAGTGAAGAAGCCGTCCGAAGTGCCTTAGAAAAAATTGATGTCGAAGGCGTTAAAGTAAGTGTCATCCGTAGTGACATCGGCGCCATTACCGAAAGTGATGTCGTCCTTGCCCATTCTTCTGATGCCATTATTATCGGCTTTAACGTTGTACCATCCGCTAATACTAAAGAAATTGCCAAAGAATATAATGTCGATATCAGACTTTATACCATTATCTATAAAGTTATTGAAGATATGGAACTAGCTATGAAAGGTATGCTTGAACCAACTTATGAAGAAAAAGTCATCGGTACAGTTGAAGTAAGAAAAATATTTACCTTCTCTAAAGTTGGTAAAATCGCTGGTTCTTATGTTACTGATGGTCTTGTTAAAAACAATTCCCAAATTCGTGTTATAAGAGATGGTATTATTATCCACGATGGTAAAATCGCTGGTCTTCAAAGAGGTAAAGATACCGTTAAAGAAGTTAAAAAAGGTTATGAATGTGGTATTACTTTAGAAAATTATAGTGATTTAAAAGAAGGCGATACTTTTGAAGTCTATGAAACCATTGAGGTTAAAAGATGAATAGTATCAAACAAAAACAAATCTCTAATGAACTAGCTAGAGTCATCGCCGAAATCCTAGGTAGTGAAGCAAGAGATGAACTTTTAAAAACGATCACCATCACTGGAGCCGATGTGGCCAGTGACTTATCTAGTGCTAAAGTATACTTTACTTCTTTAAGCCCTCTAGACCCAACCTCCTTAGAAAAAGAACTTAAAGAATCCGCTCCCTATGTTCGAACCTTAGTTGCGGAACGGATGGATCTTCGCCATACTCCCGAACTTCGTTTTATCTTTGACAAATCTGTCGAATACGGCAATAAAATCGATAAAATTATAGAAAGTATTCACCAAAATGATAATTAATATTAATAAACCTATAAATTATACTAGTAGAGATATTGTAAACATTGTTGGTAAAACCCTAAATACAAGAAAATGTGGCCATACCGGAACTCTAGATCCTATAGCATCTGGAGTTCTAATTATATGTACTGATGAAGATACCAAATTAGTAGAACTATTAACTAGTAGTTATAAAGAATATATCGCCACATTTAAACTAGGTATAGAAACAGATACTTTTGATATTACTGGTAATATAACTAAAACTAGTCCTAAAGTTGTGGATAAAAAAGAGGTTATTAACACCATAAATAGTTTTCAAAAGACCTACTTGCAAACGCCACCTATTTATTCGGCGATTAAAATAAATGGTAAAAAACTTTATGAGTATGCCCGGACTGGTAAAGAAGTAACCCTTCCTCAAAGAGAAGTTACCATCAAAGAAATAGAAGTTTTAGATTATCACGATAACGAAGTAAAAATTAAAACTTTAGTTAGTAAAGGAACCTATATTAGAAGTTTAATAAAAGATATTGGGGACACTTTAGGTACCTATGCTACCATGACTAGCTTAGTAAGAACTAAACAAGGATCTTTTTCTTTAGAAGATAGTATCAGTTTCGAAGATTTATCCACTAATAATTTTAAATACTATACTAAAGAAGAAATACTTCCCTATAAAAAAATAACTCTTAATGAAGAATTACTCTTTAAAGTTAAAAATGGTAATAAAATATCTTTACCTTACGAAGAAGAATATCTAAGTATTATAGAAAATTCTAAAATAATTGCTATCTATCACAAAGATAATACTATCTATCGGGCATATAAAATGTTTCATAATTAAGAATCTTTATTTATAATATCTTTAAGCATTTCTTTAACATTATGATAACCTTTAACTTTAATTTTCCCCTTTATTATATCTTCTCCTTCTTGTATAGCTTCTAATAGTTCCTTAGTTGGTTTTAAATTATTTCCACTTTCTTGAAGTGGTAAATGTTTTGCTTCTTTATTAACTTTCTTATCCATATTTTCCCTAACTTTCTAGTTTAATTATAATAGCTTATTTACTAAATGGCAACATTATTTTCAAAAAATGTTTCATAATTAGAAGTTTTGTTATATGGTGTCGAAACTGTTTAACAATTCTTTTTTTTGCACTATATTATACATGTAATAGGTGATAATAATGATAACAGATAATTTAAATTTAAAAGAATTACAAGCTATTAAAATATGCCATAATATGATTTATGATATTATGAAAAAATTTTATGGTGTTCCTAAAAATGATTTATATCAAGCCGGAGTAATGGGTGTTTTAGAAGCCTTAAAAAATTATCAAGAAAATAAAAATTGTAAATTTTCTACTTATGCTTGGACCTATATCTATGGGGAAATGTATGCCCTACAAGCTTCTTCTAAAAACATTAATCAAAATAGGGAAGGAAGAAAAATTTTAAAAGCTATTAACTATGCTAAAGAACGTCTTACCCAAATAAAAGGAAAAGTTCCTACGACTAAAGAACTAGCAGACTTTTTAGAAATGGATGAATTACTAATTGCTAATGTTATTAATACCTCTAAAGAAGCTTTAAGTCTAAATTACACTAATGAAGAAAATGATGCCCTTATCGATACTATTGCGAGTAATGAGTCTCTTCCTTTAACTACTAAAATTGATTTACAAAATAGTCTTGAAAGCCTTTCTCAAGAAGAACAAAATATTATTAAATATCGGTATTTTAATGATTATACCCAAAGTGAAGTCGCCGAAAAACTAGGGTTATCTCAAGTAACTGTTTCAAGATATGAAAAAAGAAGTTTAAGTAAAATGAAAGATTATTTAACTTAATCTTCTTTTTTTATATTTGTATAAAAACTACATAAAGTCCCCATAATATAAATGGTGATTATATGAAAAAAGAAGAATATCAAAAATTAGTCAAAAAATATACTCCCAAAGATAATAAAATCGAAAATGCTTTAATTGCTTTCATCTCAGGAGGTGTTGTTGGTCTTCTTAGTGTCTTTATCTATCAAATCCTTACTATGTTTGAAATTGGAGAAAAAACTAGTATCATCTGGACCGTTATTATCCTTGTTTTAATTGCATCCTTCCTAACTAGTATGTGTATCTTTGATAAATGGGTTACTAAATTTAGATGTGGTTTAATTGTTCCCATTACTGGTTTTGCTCATTCCGTAACTAGTTCTGCTATGGATTATAAACAAGATGGTTTAATAACCGGTTTAGGAGCTAATATCTTTAAATTAGCTGGTAGTGTTATTATCTATGGTGTAATTAGTGCTTACATCCTTACCCTAATGGCGGTGATCTTTAATGTCTAGTTATACCTATAATAATGTCTATTTACAAGATTACTTTACATTAACTAGTAAACTAGAAAAAGAGGGTAATCTAAAACAAATCGACTATGTTATGGAAGATTATTATTTTAAAGCTAAAACCTTTGAACAAAGTGAAATTAAAATGCAACAATTCGTTATTGATAAACTCCTTACTCGTTATTCTAAAACTATAGATTATATCATTGGAGGAGATCTAACTAACCAAATCGCCATTACATCTTATAGTGTTTCTAAATATCCTATCCCTTTTTTAGGAGTATATGGTGCTTGTAGTACTTTTAATGAATCTCTAATCTTAGCTGCTAATATGATCTCTAAAAAACTTGCCAAAAATATTCTTACTATTACCAGCAGCCATGCTTTAAATGCTGAAAAACAATTTAGATATCCAGTTGAATATGGTGCTCCCAAACCTAAACGTGCTACAATTACTGCAACTGGTGCTGTAAGCACTATCGTAAGTAATGAACCCACAAATTTAAAAATAACTGCTAGTACCATTGGAAGAATAGTTGATTATGGAACCACTGATGTCTTTAATATGGGTGCTGTTATGGCTCCCGCTGCTGCTGATACCTTAGTAAAACATTTAAAAGACCTAAAAAAAGATATTAACGATTATGATTTAATCTTAACCGGCGATCTAGGAGCTGTTGGATCCCAAATCTTTAAAGAACTATTAAAACCTTATAATATCATCTTAAAAAAACATATTGATGCCGGTGAAATTCTTTATAAAAAAGAACAAAATCTAAGTAGTGGAAGTTCTGGTCCTGCAACCCTGCCTTTAGTATTATTTACCAAAATCTTAAAAGAAAAGAAATATAAAAAAATATTACTATTAGCTACCGGAGCCCTCCATTGTCCAACCTTAGTTAATCAAAAACTTTCTATCCCTGCTATATGTCACGCTATTAGTTTGGAGGTAATATAAAATGCTATATCTAAATGCTTTTCTTTTTGTTGGAATAGTCTCTTTAATAGGAGAGATAATCTTAGATAATACCAAACTCACTTCTGGACATGTTACTAGTATTTTAGTAGTCATCGGTGCTATCTTAAGTTTCCTAGGTTTATATGATAAACTTATTGATTTTGCAGGAGTAGGAGCAAGTATTCCTATCACTTCTTTTGGTAATTTACTCTTTAAAGCTTGTTACGAAGGTTTTAAAAAAGCGGGTTTATTAGGAATGTTTACCAATATGTTTAGTACCACCTCCGGAGGTATCACCGCTGCTATTATCTTCGCTGCTTTCTTTACCTTATTTACAAGACCTAAAGACTAGGTCTTTTTATTTAGCATAGCAAAATGCACCGTTAAGTTTTAAGAAAAGTGCACTATATTAAAAGGGGAGTAGTGTATTTTGGTAAATGCACGTAATTTAAAGGAAA
>CANQHW010000066.1 GCA_947623855.1 uncultured Bacilli bacterium
TAGCTAAAGTTAATATATTAGTATTTTGTCTTGCAACTTCTTCATCACTTCTTGATATTTGAACACAAATATCAGAATTCTTAAATCTTATGTAGGGAAGTAATGTCGCAAAATAATAAAAAGGAAGTAACCCATTATTTATAATATATTTTTTATGAAGATAAATATCGGAATATAAAGTATCATTAAAATTACTATCTAAATTTTCTATGTAAAATTCTAAAACTTTTCTATTATCAAGTTTGTCAAGTAAATCTATTCTTTTTTGCTTTATTTTACCATCTTCATTTAACCAAATCATTTTATATCCACCTAACAAAAATGTCTTAACATATTCAATGTTAAAATACTAGCGTAAATCATTAAGTTTTATTATAATAATTATAGTGATTTATATGAAAAAATTAAAAATACTATACGAAGATAAAGATTTAATAATTGTTTCTAAACCCGCTAAATTATTAACTATTAAAGATAATAAAGGTAGTAAGAACTTATATAGTGAAGTATATGACTATTTACATAAAAAGAAAGAAAAAGTATTTATAGTTCATAGATTAGATAAAGATACATCTGGTATTGTTTTATTTGCAAAGTCTGAAAAAGTAAAAAATTTAATGCAAGAAGAATGGGATAAGGTAGTAAGAAAGTATTTAGCTTTAGTAGAAGGAGAGATTATTAATGATGGAGAGATAGAAACTTATTTAAATGAAGATAAAAATCACTATGTACATGTAACTAAAGATAAAGGTAAATATGCTAAGACTTTGTATGAAGTTAAAAAGAAATATAAAGATAAAACAGAGTTAATAATTACTTTAGTAACGGGAAGAAAAAATCAAATAAGAGCACATTTAGCATATATAGGGCATCCTATAATTGGAGATAAAAAGTATGGAAGTAAGATGAAAGGAAGAAGAGTTATGTTACATGCTTATTATTTAGAGTTTTCTCATCCGATAAATAAAAATACAATAACTATTATAGATGATATAGATTGGGTTGCAAAATAAGAATTATTTTGATAAACTATTAATAAGAATAGAGGGTGTTTCTTAATGGAAAACGAAAATAATAATTATTCTTTTACGCCGATAAATAATGATAATTCAGTAAATGAGATTAAAAATGATTTTTTTGGAGGAGGGGTAGATATTCCACCAGAATCCAGTGAAGAGACAAAGGTAGTGACGGAACAACCTGTTGTTGAAAATAAACCTACAAGTGAAGTTCCTCCAATTTTAGAAACAGTTTCTTCTGTAGAACCAGAAAAAGTAAATACTCCGGAAACGAATGAACCTAGTACGGAGGTTAATCAAATAAATGTAGTGGAAAATACTCCAGTAGAACCTATAAATACCGAATCAGTGGAGGTAAAAGCACCTGAAGGGATGAATGATGCAAGGGAAGAGACAAAGGTAGTGACGGAACAAGAAAATACTCCAGTAGAACCTATAAATACCGAACCCGTAGAAGTAAAGGTACCCGAAGGAATGGATGATGCGAGGGGAGATGCTAATCAAGTAAATGGGGGAGAAATACCTTCAATATTTACAGAAACACCAATAATTGAATCTAAGGAAAATGTAGTTACTCCTGAGGTAAGTAAACCGGAAGAAGTAAAGAAAGGGAAAAGTATTTTTAACTTTTTTAGAACTAAAGAAACACCGGTTGTAAATGAAGAAAAGAAAGAAGAACCAGTATTACCTACTTCTTTACCTACTATTGAAGAAGAAGTTCAAGAACCGGTTAATGTTATGGAAACCCCTATTATAGAAGAACCAGTTATAGATACTAAAGCAGATCCATTGATAGAGGAACCAGTTAGAGAAATAAAAGAAGATTTAATAAAAGATCCTATAATAAATAGTTTTACTGATGAAGTAAAAGAAGAAGAACCGGTTAAGGAAGTAGAACCAATAGTTAAAGAAGTAGTAGTGGAAAAGGAAAAAGTAGTTTTAGGGAAGAAATGTCCTAATTGTGGGGAGATTACAGCAGATCCTTTTTGTCCTAATTGTGGGTTCTTAGTAGAATAGCAAAATTTGCTATTTTTTTTATTTGAAAAATGTGATAATATGGTATGTAGGTGGTAATGATGAAAAAGAAAATAATTATAGGAATAATAGTAGCTCTAGGAGTAATAGGGTTATGTATTGGGTTATTTATGTTAGCTAAAAATATGGAAGATAGTGAGTCTTCAGAATATTTTCAAGAACTTACATATAAAGAATTAGCTAAAAAATTAGATAATAAAGAGAATTTTATTTTTGTGGTTACAAGAACCGATTGCCCTTATTGTGAAATGTATAAACCAACATTTAAAGAGGTAGTAGAAGAATATAAAATTAAGACTTTCTTTGTAAATACAGCAAAGTTTAGTAAAGAAGAATATAAGTCTTTTCATAGTAAGTTTAATGTTCCAACAACACCACAAACGGTATTTATTATAGAGGGAGAAGAAACAACGGTATCTAATAGAATTGTTGGTAATGCTCCAAAATATAAGATTGTGGAAAGATTAAGTTCTTTAGGATATATAGAAGGAAATAATGATGGAGAAGAAGAATAAGGGAAAGAATATAATAATAGCTTTTCTTAATATTGGGTTGTTTTATACACTACCCATTCTTTTTTCTGGTTTAATAGCAAGATATATTATAAATAGTAGTAATGTGGTTAAAGATATTGTTTTATTTATAATTGATATTTTAGTATTAGGGGTTTTAGTTATTTGTAATGGGGATTTATTAAAGAAAGATTTTAAAAAGTTTAAGAAAGAATATAAGAAATGTTTAGATACAGGGTTTAAATATTATTTTTTAGGACTTGTTTTAATGTTTATTTCTAATTTAATAATTATTAATATTAATGGTGGAAATATAGCTAATAATGAAGCTTTAAATAGAAGTATTATAGGAGTATATCCTTTATATGCTATATCTAGTATTATTATTTTAGGACCTTTTATGGAAGAGATTACGTTTCGAGGAGGATTTAAAAACGCTATAGGTAATATTGTTTTATATACAGTATTTACGGGGATTTTATTTGGGAGTGCACATATTATAGGAAATGTTTATACTTTTACAGATATTTTATTTATTATACCTTATAGTATTTTAGGGATTATGTTTAGTTATATGTGTTATAAGAGTGATAATATTTTTACTTCTATATGTATGCATATGGTTCATAATTCTTTTGCATTAGTTATGATATTTTTAGGGGGAATATTATAATGGGTGAAGAAAAGAAAAAAAAGAGGCATTCTAAATTAAAGAAGTTTTTAATTATGATGGTAGTAGTGGGAATTTTATTTGGGTGTTATATTAGGTTTATTGGAATATTAGGGATAGTAGTTAAAGAATATGCTATTCATACGGATAAGTTACCTAGTAGTTTTGATGGGATGAAAATAGTGCATTTTAGTGATATCCATTATGGGACGATAGTAGATAGTAAGAAGCTTGAAGAAATGGTTAAGATGATTAATGATTTAAGACCAGATATAGTAGTATTTACAGGGGATTTATATGATGAGAGTATAGAGTTATCGGATAAGTATAAAGAAGAGATAAAAGATAATTTAAGTAAGATCGAAGCTTTATTAGGAAAATATGCAGTATCAGGAAATCATGATTATAGTAATGAGGGTTATAGTAAACTTATAAAAGAAAGTGGGTTTACTTATTTAGATAGTGAAAGTGAGTTACTTTATTATAATGGGGATACACCTATTAGAATAGAAGGGTATCCATCTTATTTAAAGGATAAACCAGATTATAAAAGTTATGAAGAAGATTATTATACGATTAGTTTAATCCATGAACCAGATGGAATAGATAAATTAAAGAGTAATAGTGATTTAGTTTTAGCAGGTCATTCTCATGGAGGACAGGTAAGACTTCCGTTTATAGGAGCGATATATACTCCAGTAGGATCTAAGAAATATTATGATGAATATTATAAAGTAAATGATACAGATTTATATATATCTTATGGGATAGGGACTAGTTTATTAAAGATTAGATATTTTAATCATCCTAGTTTTAATTTATATAGGTTTTTTGTAGATTAATATAGGTTAAATCCCTAACCAAAAATAAACCTTTTCATAATATAAAGTAGAAAGGGTTGTTTATTATGTTTAGAAATAATCGTTGCTATGATATGAATAGCAAGTTTGATGATATGAGTGTTAAAGATACTACGATGAGTTGTCCTGATATGACATGTCCTCCTGTTACAGAATGTCCACAAGAAAGATGTTGTCATAGGGAGTTTGTTCATGAAGTACCACATGTAGTTCCTATTAATACGAGAATTATAAATCATCATGTATATCATCATACCTATATGCCTTGTTATACATATTGTGAAGAAAACGAAGTAAGCAATGTTTACGAAAGAAATAATTGCTCATTTTAATTAAAATTCCCCTAGAGGGAATTTTTTAGTTAGTCTATTTTATTAAATAGTTCTCTAACGTCAATATTTAAAGCATTAGCTATTTTTTCAACAGTATCTAAAGAGAATTGTTTAGTACAACCACTTTTTGTTTCAATTTTTTTTAAATAATCTACACTTATATTACTTTCCATAGCTAGTTTAACTTGAGTCCAGTTCTTAAGTTTTCTTTGCTTTTTTATATTTTGAGCTACTATATAGTAAAGATTATCATTTTTCATAGATATAATCCCACTTTTCTAAGATAAAATACCTATAATAATTTTCTCATTAAAAAATTTTATTATGTTTACGATATAGTACACGTTAGATAAAATTATTTATGCTAAACTTACTTTAGAAAGTAGGTACTAAATATGTTTAAATTTAACCCTGAGAAAGAATTAAAGAAGATACAACATGGTAATAGAAATAAATATATTGCAATTGCATTTGTTTTATTAGTAGCTGCTGCAATAGGGTATTCTCATGCATTTTATCAAGTAAGATATTCAAGAAGAATTATTTATACGAGAGTTAAATTAAATAGGACTAGAACTCAGGATATTGTAGTTAATACTAAATTAAATGGTGGTTCTATTTCTAGTTTTCCTGTTAATGATGGGAATCATTGGTATACATCTTCTTCTTGTAATAATGGAGGAAGTATTCGATTCGATGAAAATTTATGGGAAGCATTTGCTACTGGTCCAGGAGTAAATATTGATGGTACTACTTCAACTACTACTTGTACAGTTAATTTTATGGGAATGAATAAACCAAATGCTCCGGTTTTATATACAGGTTTAGTTCCAATAACTATTGAGGAAAATAGTGATGATCCAACACAACCAATAATTAAAGTAGTAAGTTCATCTTCTAGTACTTGGTATAATTATGATGAACATAAATGGGCGAATGCAATATTAGTATCGAGTGCAAATTATAGTAAATATAATGGTAAAACAGGAACACAAGTAGCAATGGATGATATTTTGCAGATGTATGTATGGATACCAAGATATAAATATAGATTGTGGAATGCTGAGGGAGGTACAAGTGATCCTCAAAATATAAATATAGTGTTTGAAAGTGGAACACCGACTAAATCTAACGGAACTAAGAATGGTGAATGGTTAACCCATCCCGCCTTCACATTTGGAACAACAGAATTAAGAGGATTTTGGGTCGGAAAATTTGTATCATCTGGAGCAGTAGATGCAATAACCATAAAACCAAATATTAAATCCTTAGGTAAAAAAACATTAAGTGCTGCCTTTACAGCAGCCCGAAATATAGATTTAACATATGCTTCAAACTTTAATTTAAATTCCTCTCAAATAGATACCCATATAATAAAGAATATGGAATGGGGAGCAGTAGCATATTTAACTAATTCTATCTATGGCAGATATAATAAAGATCACACATGTATTGATAGTGGATGTGAAGTATGGATAAATCCAACATGTAGTGCTGCTGCTACCACAGATGGAACTACCACAGATGGTTATACCATAACCGGATGTGCAGGTAAAACAGCTACTGCTGCAGCTCAATACAGTAAAACAAAATGTACATCGGGATATACATGGAGTGAAGGAGGAGTACATGCTTCGACCACCGATAATATGACTGGGATATATGATATGAGCGGTGGAGTATGGGAATATGTTATGGCGAATGGACAATCAAGTGCAGGAGCTTACCAAAAAGGAAGTGCTGGAACTTTCAGCCCAGTAGATCCACCAGAAGCAAAATATTATGATAATTATGCATACACATCTACATACACAGATTCATCAAATGGTCATTTAGGAGATGCTACGAAGGAAGTATTTACTACGCTTTCATCGTCTTCTGGGAGGTGGTACACTGATTATTCAAGATTTTCATATAAAACAACACCTTGGATGACAAGGGGTGGACTATATACTAGTCAAACTAAAGCCGGCATTTTTGCATCTTATGAGGCGAATGGTGGTTCCTATGCTCGTAGAGGTTTTAGAGTAGTATTAACGGCGCAATAAGAGGTGAAGAAATGAAGAAGAGAGATTAATTTTTTTCTGAAGTGCAACAAGGTTAAATTGAAAAAGACATATAAATATATTACACTTATTGTTGAACAA
>CANQHW010000067.1 GCA_947623855.1 uncultured Bacilli bacterium
TTATGCAAGAGGAAAAATTTCCTTTTCCAAAACAAAAAAAGAGCTGAATGAATCAGTTCATTTCATTACAGCCCCTTAAATTTCTGTGTTTACTTATCAAAATAGCCATTTCTTTTATTTTGAGGTTTAACAGATACCACTTTGTCCAGGATCAATTACAACCTTATAATTCATGTTTATAACCTAATATAGAGTATGTTTATTTACCTATTTGGCGAAACTTAAAACATTGATATACAAGAAACGGTCGGTTTGACTTCTATTTCTATAGTATCATGAAAACGGCTTGTATCTCCTTTTTCATATAATTCTTTTTGTGAAGCATAATCGTTTTTAATAGTATCGTTTATATCTTCATCATTTTCGGTATATAAATCTGGGTAGTATTTTTTAAATTGTCTCATAACTTCTTCTCGATATTCTTCAAAAGTATATGGATACTTCATTTTCTTTTCATCTCCTTAAATTACTAATTAAATATCTAACCCTATTAATAAGTTATAATAACTATTTAATTAATTTATTAAATTTATTATTTAAAACCTTAACTAACTTATCCTTATCATCATACCATTTTATCAACTTAATAAATTCATTAATATCACACCATTTATAATCAATATTTTCTTCATTTAAAATTATATTATCATCTGATACATAAGATATAAATCCATGTTCGATACACTTCTTCCCAAGTGATTCATATTCAAATATTAATGCTAACTTTTCTATTCTTTCTATTTCTAAATTAGTTTCTTCTTTTACTTCCCTTTTAACCGCATCTTCTAAACTATTATCTTCTTTTTCTACCGAACCTGTCACTGTATACCAAAATGATTCATGAAATTGGGGATCTTTATCACTACCTTTTAGTAATAAAAACTTATTATCTTTTACAATAAAGGTTATTATTTTTTCTACATAATCTTTATCTAAAACTTTTAAATAAATATCTCTTATACCTCTTTTAAATTCTTTCTGATTAAATAATATAAATCTATTTTTTATAAAATTATTAATAGAATATGTATTATCGGGATGGACTGTTCCTACCGCATATTTATAACCTAATTTATAACAATATTCATCCAGTTTTAAAAACATTTGGTATTGGAACCCTTTACCTATATATTTAGGATTAACAAACATCGGGCCATATTCAATTACATTTGTATAATTTAAATCTATAGCAAACTTAGATAATGTGTCTTTTGAAGCTGAAATTATCATCATAGAACATACTGGTTCATTATCTAAGTAATAAATCCATATTTTTGAACCATTATTAACTAAGGTTATTAAATCTTCTTTAGAAAAATCTCCTAACCAATCAGGATGTTTCATATTACTTTTGACGTATTCTCTAAATTCAATATATTTATCAATATCAATATTTTCATTTATGCAAGTTAAGTCATCTAATTTCAAAGTAATCACCTCTAAATTAATTATAATGTATTATATAGTAATATAAGTTATAAAACAGGTTCTACTATTTTTTTCTACATTTTTTTACTAGATATATTAAAGAATTTATCAAAAAATTCTATTAGTTTTTCTAAAACTCTTTGTTTTTTCTTCGCTCTATCATTATCTACTGAAAACCTAGACATTGGAGGAAGTATATTAACAACTTCGGTACCATTTTCTTCAATACCACCACGATCAAAAGATTTTCTTATAAATTCATATGTTTCATCACTTTTAAGGTTTTCTTCCGCAATAATCTTATCTAATTCTTCTTGTTTTTTTGTATTCATAAATACTTCAAAATCCTTATATACATCAGAGTCTTGATTTAATGAATCAATAAATTGATTAATTAAATCCTTTTTATTACGTAATTCTGGACTAGCTAAAATAGCTTTATTAATTTTAAGTAATAATTCCTTATCTTCCATATTACTATCATGATACTTTTTAACTAAATTTAAAATATAATCTATATTAATATCTATTGTTTTAATAAGTTCCATTTCAAACTCGATATCTTCAGTAATGTCTGCTGCTTCCACTTTTCTTCGTTTTTCAAACTCATCATGTATATCTTGATACATACCATGATAATCTTGAATATCGCGGGGAGCTAATATCTCTTTACCAGCAAATTCATCAAATGATGATAAGATATTAGTTAGCTTAAGAATAGCACTATAAAGCCTTACAAAGTCCTTTTGCTCTTGTTCACTATAAATAGGAGCTCCAACGGGATACTTATTAATAAGTTCTTCTATAAGATCTTTATAACCACGAACATAATTATTTTTAGCATCTTTGTAACCATAATAATAATCATCATAAGATTTAATTAAAACAATACCACAAGCATCTTTATCTCCAAATAATCCTAAAGCTTCATTAAGTCTTTCTTCTAGATTTCTAAAAGAAACAATATTACCAGCAACTTTAATAGAATTAAGAATTCTATTAGTTCTAGAGAAAGCTTGGATAAGTCCATGATATTTAAGATTCTTATCTACCCATAAAGTATTAAGTGTCTTAGCATCAAATCCCGTTAAGAACATATTAGCAACTATTAGTAAATCAATTTCTTTATTTTTCATTCTTAAAGAAACATCTCTATAATAATTTTGAAATTTTTCACTAGATGTATCATAGCTTGTCCCAAACATTTTATTATAATCATCAATTGCAGCATCTAAGAAATCTCTATCGGATTGATTAAGTTCTATAGTAGATTCACTATTCTCATCAAACAAACCATCATCAATAGCGTCGTTAACACCAAAAGAATAAATAAGAGCTATTTTAAGATTATGAGGTTGTTTTTTGAACTCTTCATAATATTTTTTGGCCATATCAATACTCGCAACAGCAAATATTGAGTTAAAACCATTAAGACTACGAGCACTCTTTTTTTCATTAGAACTCTTACCTTTAGCAAGGTCAGAAACATTATCAATAGCTTTAAACATATAATTACCAGCTTTAGTCTTATTATCAAAATTGTCAATAATATAAGCAGTAATTAAAGAAATGCGCATCTTATTATCAAAAGCTTTTTCGACATCAATAGCATATACTTTTTCATCTTGAACATCATCTTTAATATCTACTCTACCAACATAATCATATTTAAAAGGTAAGACATTCTTATCCTTAATAGCGTCAACTATTGTATAAGTATGAAGCTTTTCACCAAAAGTTTGATCTGTTGTTTTAACAATACCCCTTAACATTTTAGCATTCTCTTTAAATATTGGTGTACCAGTAAAACCAAAAATATAATATTTATTAAACTTTTTAATGATAATCTTATGCATATCACCAAATTGGCTACGATGACATTCATCAAATATAATTACTACATCTTTATTATAAATAGGATGATCATTGTTTTTCTTAACAAATTGAGTTAACTTTTGGATCGTTGTAATAATAATTCTAGCATCAGGATTATTAAGTTGTTTTTCTAATACTCTAGTAGATGTGTTGGAGTTAGCAGCACCTTTTTCAAAAGTATCATATTCTTTCATGGTTTGATAATCTAAATCTTTTCTATCAACTACAAACAAAACTTTATCTATAAATTCCAGATTAGTAGCTAGTTGCGCTGTCTTAAAAGATGTAAGTGTTTTACCAGATCCAGTTGTATGCCAAATATAACCACCAGCTTTAACACTACCAGCCCACTTATAATTATGAGCAATTTCTATTTTATTAAGAATCTTTTCCGTAGCAACTATTTGATACGGTCTCATAACCATTAATTCATCATTAGAAGTAAATACACAATACTTAGTTAAAACATTAAGTAAGGTATGTTTACTACAGAAAGTCTTAGCAAAATCTATTAAATCAATAATATTGTTATTCTTTTGATCAGCCCAATAAGAAGTAAACTCAAAGGTATTAGATGACTTAATATTATTATTTTTATTTTTTATATAAAGATTTCTAGTTGTATTAGAATAATATTTAGTATAAGTACCATTACTAATGACAAATACTTGAACATATTCATATAAACCAGAATTAGTCCAAAATGATTCTCTTTGATATCGATCTATTTGATTAAAAGCTTCTCGTAATTTTTTCCCTCTCCGTTTAAGTTCTACATGAACCAAAGGTAATCCATTAACTAAAATAGTAACATCATATCTATTATCTCTAGTTCCATTGTTAACATATTGGTTAATAACTTGTAATTTATTATTATGAATATTATCTTTATCAAGCAATCTAATATTTTTAATACTACCATCATCTAAAGTAATATTCTTAATATAATCTTTTTGAATTGTTCTGGTTTTTTCAACGATACCAAAATTTTTATTAGCAATATGATTATGAAATAGATTTTCCCATTCGTTATTAGTAAAAGTATAATGATTTAACTCTTCTAGCTTATGTCTTAAGTTACCAATAAGTTCTTGTTCACTACTAAAAGTGAGATATTCATATCCCTGTTCTTGAAGCGTTTTAATAAATTCTTTTTCTAACTCTTCTTCACTTTGATAACTTGTAATCTTTCTATTTAAACCTTCATATAAAGGTACAACAGTAGATCCATTGTTTGCGATTAATCTTAGTTCCTCATTCATTAAAATTCAACTCCATTCCATTTATAATCTTTTAAAAACTGTATAAAAAATTTTTTAAACAGGTCGTGCTCTTCTGCTGCAATCACTTTATCATCTAAGTCAAATAATCTACTATGCGAGTATAAATTTAACAATCTAATTAATTTATTTTTATCGTTTATACCATCATTTAAGCATTTTGTCCAATTATTATAGCCTAAAAAGGAAGCCGTTTTTTCTAAAATGTTTCTAAAAATATTAAAATGAATTTTTTCTAATTTCTCATTAGAATCAATTACTCCTTTTATTAATTTTAATTCTTCTATATGATATCCAAATGGAGATTCATTTTGCTTTATTAAATTATACCCAGGGTTATTTTTAAACATTCTAAAGCAACTGTCTTGTTTCCTAATCTCTTCAAATAATACATTATATAATAATCTATTATGAGTAGTTATTAACACTCCTATATTTATATTTTTTCTTCTAAGTTCTGCTATTTTAGAAAAAACCAACTCTTTAATATAAAGTGCTATGGAAACTATTTTTTCTTCTTCTAAAGATGTTACAGGATCATCAATAATAATATAATTTAATTTAGCAAAAGAATTTTCTTCTATTTTTTCGTCTAATGCCATTTCAATGATGGTGCAAAACACGGACCATATAAATAGTGATTCTTCACCTTTAGAAAGTTTTATATTAGAAATAAATGAATTATCTCCAGTAGCTAAAGAAAAGCATATTTTATTAATTTTATTTTCTCCTACAATAAAATTTGCGTCAATTTTTGAATCAATTATAGATCTAAAAATCTCATTAATCCTATTTTCTAAGCCGTAAGTAATAATTGCATCTCTAATGAATACATCATTTTCATTAATTGTTAAACAATATTCATCATTATTAAAATCGTTTATCCAACTAAATGTTTCCTCGACAAATGTATTAAAGCAAAAATATTCGTCAAATTCTTTTAAATTGCAAATACATTTAGAAAGAGTTGTTTTTCCAACAGAATTACTTGCAAATACAAGCAATGTTTTATTCTTATCTTCAGTAATTATTTTTTCAGCTAATTCACAAATATTATTATATTTACTATTCATTTTTTAATTCCTCAAAACTTAATAACTTATTCCTATAATACTCATATTGTTTTCTTCTAACTTCAATTTCAGCAGGTAATCCAACTGATATGTCATTAATTAACTTATCAAACTTATCTAGTATATCTACTATTTTATTTTGAATAACCAAACTTGGTAATGAAATATTTAATTCCTTTAATTGTTTTCCTGTAATAAGGGGTTGACCTCCACCTTTTGCTAATTTATTTAACTTACAATTTTGTAAATAGTAGTATATATATTTTTGATTTATATTTTCTTTTAAATCTATTATTAATGTATTATCAGTTACATCATATTGCCCTGATGCTATATGAACATATCCTGCATTAGCACCAACTCTTGCAACAAGAATTTTTGGACTATCAAATGAATATTTATTAGTTTTTGCTATAATACCTGTTGATCCATATACCGGGTAAGATCCATTTTCATCTCTACTTGTACATTTTCCTGAAAAAATGCCATTACAAATGTAATTTAAAGATAAGATATTTTCTTCACTTCTTAATAATTTTTCACGCCAAAACTCGTATTGACTCTTTCTTGCTTCTAGCTCCGCTTCTAGCTCCGCTTCTAGCTCACCAAATTTATCAAGAATTCGTACTATTTCTTCTTGAACTTCTAATGGTGGAACAGGAATTATTACTTTCTTTATTCTATCAATATTTAATGATGTTAAAACACCTTGACCCGAAGATTTTAATGCTTTATATTGATTGGATAAACATTGATATAAAAACCTATAGTTTAAATCTTTAATTGGAATAAGTGCACAAACAGACTGGTTCATACTCATAT
>CANQHW010000068.1 GCA_947623855.1 uncultured Bacilli bacterium
GTTCTTGGGCTGTCTTATAAAGTCTGTGCTTAGATCCAAAATAACCCTTAGCTTCCTTTAAAACTTTTCTTCTTCTAGTTTTAGATACAGTTCCACCTTTAACTCTTGTCATAATTTCACCTCATTAGATAACAGATTTTAATCTGTTTACTTCCCCTCTATTTAAAGTCCCTTTTTCTCTTCTTTGTCTCGTTTGTTTACCACTATCTTTAGCTGTCTTATGATTTCCCCCGCTCTTCTTATAAGTGATACTTCCACTATTTCTAACATTTAAAATCTTTTTTGTAGCTTTATGTGTTTTTTGTTTTCCCTTTGCCATATTATTACTTCCTTTCCTCTTTCTTAGGAGCTAAAATCATAAACATATTCCGCCCCTCTAATTTAGGTTGTGCTTCAATAACTGCAGCACTATCTAGTTCATTAGCAAACTTTAATAAAACTTCTTCCCCTAGCTCTGGATGTCCCAACTGACGACCTTTAAACCTAATTGAAGCCTTAATCCGATGCCCTTTTTCTAAATAAGCTAAAGCATTTCTTTTCCGAGTCTCAAAATCATGTACATCAATCGTCACTGATAATTGATATTCCTTTATCTCTTTATTATTCTCCCGTTGTCTTTTTTGTTGTTCTTTTATCTTCTTTTGTTTTTCATACTTATACTTATTATAATCCATAATTTTAGCTACCGCTGGAGTTGTATTATCACTCATCAAAACTAAATCTAACCCCGCATAATTAGCTAAAGTTTTAGCATCTTGTAAGCCCTTAATCCCCATTTGTTCTCCATTAGGACCAATAACCATAAGCTCAGGAATATGAATCTCATCATTAATAAGATTTCCATTTTTATCTTTTGCTATATAAACGCACCTCCACTATAATAAAAAGGTAGATTATAAATCCACCTTAAAATACCTACTTCAATCTCTCTGGCATTTTACCCATCGCTACTTTGCAATCAGGTGGACTTATAAAAATCGCTTTCCTTTTTAATAACAATATACATACTACAATAATTTTATGCTAATGTCAAGTAAAAACATTATATTTGTAATAAATCTTCGACTAATTCATTATCATAAGAAAAAATATAGATACACATACTCCCCTTTATTTTCCGATATCTATTCTTGACTAATTCATACTCATTAGTATCTTTATTCTTTAACTCTTTTTCTAAATTATTAAAATACTTATCCATAATATTAGCAATACTTTTAGCATGTCTTCTACTTGTTGCTTTAAATATATAATATCCTGTATTCTTATCTACAATAATTGCTCTTTTAACTAAAGCCTCATCATATAAACTCGACTTTATCCCTAAATCTTCTAAAATATCCTCACTCTTTAATTCTTTTAAAGCATCAAATACCCTTATTTGACTTTGTCTAATTTTACTTATAACTAATTTATTATTATTACTAGCTATAAAAAACTCATAACCCGAATAATCTAAATAATCATACTTTGTAATCTTTTTTTCTTTCAAATAATCTTCCAAAACACTCTTTACATCCTCATTATGATTCTTCGTAGGTTTAATCGCTATATAAACTTGTTTCTTAGTTAAATTTAATTTTATAACATACTCTTCAACATAAGAACTATCTAACTTAAACTCTTTATCAAAATCAAAAGCATAATAATCTTTTAAATCCCCATAAGCCTCTGACTTAAGGACTATATCATTTGAATCCTCAATATTATATGATATCGTTTTTAACTGATCAATATCATACGGAATATTATCTAAAACCATACTAGCTTCTCCTGTAAAAAATCCTAATAAAAAGGAAATAAACCAAATAATGATAATAAACATAATTCCAATAATAACTAAACTTTTTACCGGTATCACACTAGTTATACCATACATCTTTATTTTTCTAATCGTCTTTTTTAATTCTTTTACTAAACTTTGTTTTTTACTCTTCTTAATTTTCTTAGAATTACTTTTTCTTCTATTTTTCTTTTTAATAACCAAAATATCTTTTACTTTATCTATAAAACTTTTTTCTTTTATTTCTTCTTTAACTTCTTCTTTAATTTCTTTCTTTTTAGGTAAATTAGGTTTTTTTACTTCCATCGTCTTAACATTAACGACTTCTTTTTTAATGGTCTTCTTTTTCTCACTACCACTTTTTGTAATCGTCTTTTTTACAGTCTTAGAACTTTGTTTAGGTAGAGTTTTTTTCCCTGTGCTTTTCTTTTTCGTCTTATTCTTACTTCCTTTAGACTTAGCCATATTTTCACCTTTCTTCTCGTAAGATATATTGTAATATAAAGTAAATAAATTATCAAGCATTAACTAAATTAATACGTACTATTTCACTATGCCCTGCTGTTCTAATAGGAATATTCCATAC
Source organism: uncultured Bacilli bacterium (assembly GCA_947623855.1). GTDB lineage: Bacteria > Bacillota_I > Bacilli_A > RF39 > UBA660 > CALWAM01. The sequence goes on from CANQHW010000068.1 coordinate 2,370, forward strand.
TCCTAAACCAGAAGAAACAATCATTTGTGAAGAATTATATTTATATCTTCCATACTTTAAAAATAAATTCCCCGGAAACACCTGTCCATTATGAGTATGACCTGTTAATTGTAAATCAATTGCATACTTTTTTAAATCTTTAATATAAGGCTCATGTTCTAATAAAATAATTGGTTTATTATTATCTAAATTATAAACTAATTCTCGATAATCTTTTCTATCTTTTCTTCTTAAATCTAACCTTCCTACTAAATAAAAATTATTATCTATTAAAACACTTTCATCTTTTAAAATATTAATCTTACTATTCTTAAAGACCTCTTTTTCATCTAAACTTAATAAATCATGATTCCCCTCTATCATATACATCCTACTATTAATAGTATTTAATTTTAAAAGCGTTTTTTCCTTTTTTTCTAAAGAAGTATATTCATCAAATAAATCTCCTCCAATTATTAAAACATCCGGTTTAATATTATTTACTTCCTCTACTAAAAAATCTAACTCATAATCCATATTAATCGTCCCTATATGTAAATCACTTACAAATACTATTGTTACCTTCTTTTGTAATGGTTTAAGTATCTTTACCGTATATTCTTTTACTCTTAAATCATACGTATTAAAATATCCATAAATACATAATCCTAAAGCTAAAATAACTACTAATAAACCCTTAGCATAAATCCTTTTAAATATCTTTATTCTCTCTTTAAATATTAAAACTATTATATCTTTAATAATAAAGAATACTACCATATGAATTAAAACTGCTAATATAAAAGAATGAGTTATAAACGCCGCAATAGGTAAAGCAAAAATAAACCCCCAATATAAATATTTATTCTTTATCTTAACTAATTCTTTTAAATTTCTTCCAATAATAATACTCCCTATAATATACCCTATTAAAAAAGGCCATACCCATATATAATAATTCATCTTATCCTCCTATATAAAAAAGCGTTTAACTACGCTTTACTCTATTACATCAATTATATACGGTTTATCAATCGTTCCTTCCCCACTTACTGTAGTAGAAACACTTAAATTAATAACCGGTCTTATCCCTCTTACTTCATTTACCGGAGCATTATTAAATGCTCCATTATCTAAAATAATTCCTACATAACTCTTCCCATTATAAAAATCAATTGGAGTCATCGTCATAAAACTACTACCTTTATATAAATAATAACTATCATTAGGTTTATTTAAACTAGCTCCCGCTAAATAAGCTTCAGAAGCCGTAATTAAACCGACCTTTAACCGATAATTTCCCCCATAATCTTTTTCTAAACTTCCACATTTTAAACTTGGAGTATATCTTAAAAATAAATTCTCATAACCTACATAATTTATTCTCGTACCCTCAGTATTTGCAATATCACTATCATTACAATAATTTTCTGTAATAACATATTTATCTAAATCTTTATTTTTAATATTTTCGATATACCAATTATCTATAATATTCTTAACATTACTATTTACTTCTTCTTCCTCATTATGATACATATACCCACTATATTTTTCTAAATTAAACTCATTATTATAACTATTATTATCAATACTATCATCTAAAATCATTCTAACCGAACCATTACCATTTATTCTAATAATTCGCCATACCATTCCTCCAAAAGAAACATAATTATTTCCTACATTTCCCCGATAATAATAACTTACTCCCTCATCATCATTTAAATAATGTAACCCCGTATCTAAAGTCTCTGGTATAGCAAAATTTACTTCTTCTTTCCCATTAATAACATCTAACCCCTCTTTAGCTAATAATACCTCTTTAAATATCGGTTTTATAATCGTTTCTTCCGTTGTAAAATAATATTTTCCTACATAATCTTCTTTATTATTTGTTAAAACCGCATCCTTACTAAGCCACATACGCACATTTCCGCGTATAGTTTGATCTGGTTTTACTTTAAAACTCATTACTAAATTTGAAGCAATACTTCCTTCATTATAACTTTTACTAGGAACTAAATCTTCCAAAATAGTAGGATTAAGATTTATATCCCCATTAACATATATTTTTAACTTACTTCCCTCAATACTACTACCTTCTAAAGTATCAATCCTTAATTCCACATTTTGCTCTTCCGTACAAACATTTTCCACTGTAAAAGGATAAGCACTACTTCCATACCCATCATCATCACTTATTGATAAAGGTTTATTTAAACTTATTGTATCATTATTTATAATTACTCTTAAACAATTACTTGCAAAAGACATTACATCACTACTACCTTGATTACTTAACCAAACTCCATAACTAAAACTCATCATCAAGGATAAAACTAGGAACAAACCAATAGATACTAAACTTATTTTATAAAATTTACTCATATCTTATTCTCCTACTCTTTATTATAGTATACTCTATTTATTTCATTTTTACCATCTAAAATTTGTTCTTCATTTGGTATCATAACATACAACATACTACTAGGATAAGAATACGTATACGCATAATCACTAGTTCCATTTAAAACTAAATTATTTATTACATATTTACCCCCATCTTTAATCTCCATCTTTATAAAATTCGTAATTCTTTCTCTACTCATATTCGTAATAAAAGTATTCTCTAAAGATTTTAATAAATTACTATACTTAACAATAATACTTGGAGATAACACTTTATCCAATACTGCTTCAATAACTAATTGTTGATTTTTAGCTCTCTTAATATCTCCCTCGGCAAAAGCTTTTCTTTCTCTAGCAAACGCTAAAGCTTTTTCTCCCTCTAATTTAATTAAACCTTGTTTAAAAGTATATTTTACCCAAGCATCCTTTGGTTCATCATAATAATCCGCCGTAAACGCTGTTGGATTATCTACCTCTATTCCTCCAATAGCATCTACAATCTTAATCAAAGAACTAAAATTAAACTTAACATAATAATTAATCTCTATATCCAATAAGTCTTCAATCGTCTTAACCGTAGTTTCCATCCCATAAATACCTACATGAGCAAGTTTATCTTTCGCATTCTTCCCATATAAATCTACATAATAATCTCTTGGTATTGAAGTTAAAACCATCTCCTTCGTATTAGGATTAACTGTTACTACCATATTAACATCACTTCTAGATAAACTACCTATCGTCCCATAAGTATCTATCCCACTAACTAAAATATTAAAAGAAGACTCTGTAACATCAATATTCTTCGCTGTAACATCATCCTTAACTTTTAAACTAAAAGTATATATAACCCTAATATTCTTCTCAAAACTAGGATAATGTTCCTTTAAAATATCTACTTCACTATCTAAAAGTAATAAAGCATCAACCTGTCCATTAAGTAACGAAGTAGCTAAATCCTCTGTTGAAAACTCTTTATCTATCTCAAAACTACCCTCTTCTTCTAACTTCTCTATCGATTTATCTAATACCGTCTCTACTACCCCAATAGTTTTATTCTTAACATCTAAAATACTATCATAATCACTATTAGATAATACTACTACCTCATAATTTAAAACACTACTACCTATATTCGTAATACTTTCTAAAAACCCATAAGTCGTAGAAGAATAAAGTATTCCTAAAACATTAATAATTATTAAAACAAAAGATATCAAACTACTAATAATCCTTGTCTTTTTATTAATCATTAAATATATTAATAACCCTACTACAACAATAAAAACACATACTAAAGTTATAAAATAATCTAATGGTAATATATTTAATATAAATACAATACCTAATAAAATAATACTAAGTATCATTAAAGTAATACACATATATTTAACAAACACTGGTATTTTAATTTTCTTTTTTCTAGTTGACATATTAAAACTCCTATATACTCTATTTATTACTATTTAAGT
>CANQHW010000069.1 GCA_947623855.1 uncultured Bacilli bacterium
ATGGTATTTTTTAGTTTGTGGTGCTTAATTTCCTTGTATTTTATATTTTTTACTGCTATAATTAAAGAGTTAGAGGAGGAAACATAAATGAAAAAGAAAGTATTAATATTAGGGGTTTGTATGTTAGTGTTAACTGGTTGTGGAGAAAAAACTATTCCTAAATTAAAAGATGGTAGTGAAGCAGTAGCTACTTATAATGATGGTAAAGACAAAATAAGTGTTAATGAATTATATGAAGAAATGAAAAACACTTATGCTATGCAAGCATTAATTAATTTAATTGATGATAAAATTCTTCACATTGAATATAAAGATAATATTGAAGAAGCCCAAGATTATGCTGACGAAACAGTTAAACAATTATCTGAAACTTACGGAGGAGATGAAGAATTACTTAAACTAATCCAACAACAAACACCTTATAGTAGTATTGATGAATATAAAGATGTTTTAGTCTTAAGTTATTTTGAACAAAAAGTTCAAACCGATTATGCTAAAGATAAAATAACTGATAAAGAGATTAAAAAATATTATGATGATGAGATCGTTGGTGATGTTAAAATAAGTCATATCTTATTTACTATTGATGCCGATAGTGATGCTACAACTGAAGAAAAAGATGCTGCTAAAGAAAAAGCTAAAAAAGAAGCTGAAGATGCTTTAAAAGAATTAAAAGATCTAAAAGGTGAAGAACTTACTAAAAAGTTTAGCGAATTAGCTAAAAAATTATCTGATGATGAGTCAACTAAAGATAATGGTGGTAGTCTAGGATTCATTAATAAAGATACTCAATCATCTAGTTATAAAAACTTAGAAGTTGCAGCTTATGAGATTAAAGATGGCGAATTATATAAAGATGTTGTAGAAACTGAGATTGGTTACCATATCTTACTTCGTACAGAATCTAAAGAAAAAGCTAAATTAGAAGATGTTAAAGATTCTATCTTAGAACAACTAGCTGCTGACTATATAAATGAAAACCCTGATGTTCAAATAAAAGCTTTACAAGATATTCGTAAAAAATATGATATGAATATTATTGATGATGATATTCAAAAAATCTATGCTACCTATATCCAAAATGCTTTATTACAATTACAAAATTCTTCAAACTAGTATTTAAAAATCAAGATTAAATCTTGATTTTTTCTTGAGCTTTTCCATCTAAGGAAAAGCTTTTTGCATCCGTAATTACTACCGGAATTATCTTCCCTATATTATCTTTACTACCCTCTATATTAACTAACTTCATCTCTTCCGTATATCCCACTATTTTATTTTCATCTTTTTCACTAACCCCTGTTACTAAAACTTTAACCTCTTTATTTAAATACTTTAAATTACTTTCTTTAGAGTATCTATTAACTAACTCATTTAATTCATATAATCTTTGTTCTTTAACCTCTAAAGGCGTCTTATCTTCCATCTTCGCTGCCGGAGTACCTTCTCTAGGAGAAAAGATGAATGTAAATGCTCCATCAAACTTACAAGTATTAACCACTTCTAAAGTATCTTTAAAATCTTCTTCCGTTTCCGAAGGAAACCCTACAATAATATCCGTTGTAATCGTCGCATTAAAAACCTTAGCTTTAATCTTCTTAAATAAAGTTAAATACTCTTCTTTAGTATATCTTCTTCCCATTTGTTTTAAAACCTTATTACTTCCACTTTGTAAAGGTAAATGAATATATGGCATGATATTATCATACTTAGCAATAGTATCAATCATCTCATCGGTAAAATCCCACGGATGAGATGTTACAAACCTTATTCTTTCTATTCCTGTTTTAGCAACACTTTCTAATAATTTTGCAAAAGATATTTCTCCCTCTAAATCTTTTCCATAAGCATTAACATTTTGTCCTAATAATGTAACTTCTTTATAACCCTCTTTTATTAAATCTTTAACTTCCTCTATAATATATTTACTTTTCCTACTTCTTTGACGCCCTCTCGTATATGGAACAATACAATAAGTACAAAATTTATCACAACCATACATAATATTTACCCAAGCTGTAATCTTACTATCTCTTTTATATAATGTATTTTCATATACTTTACCTTCTATACTATAAACCTCTATATCTTGACTACCCTTAGCATTCATAATCATATTGGGTAAATCATGAATATTATGCGTTCCAAAAACAATATCCACATAAGGATATTTTTGTTCTATCTCCGATACAACCCCTTCTTCCTGACTCATACAACCCCCAATAGCAATAATAATACTTGGATCTTTTTCTTTTAAATGTTTACATCTTCCTAAATACCCAAACACTTTATCATGAGCATTTTCCCTTATAGCACAAGTATTTAAAACTATTACCTTAGCATCCTCTAAATTATCCGTTTCTTCTAATCCTAAATTCTCTAAATAAGCTCTAATTTGCTCACTATCATGGACATTCATTTGACATCCATAGGTTCTTAAAAAGTATTTATCATTCTTAAATATTTTATTTATTTTATTATCATATTCTAAATATTCCGTTTTATTTTTACTTCTCTTTCTTGCTTCTATCATATTAGGTTTCATAATATCACGTCCTTGCTTAAAGTATTATATCACGTATTACCCAAAGAAAAAAGTAAGTTTTTCACTTACTTACTACTAAATATAAAATCTTTATTAACTAAAAAGTACTCTACCCCGGAATATATTGATAATACTGTTGCTATACTAATTAAAGCTTCATCTAACCAAATACCAAACATCTCGAATGGTAAATTATAAAATAACGCTAAAGTAACTCCAATTAACATACATATCGTCTTAATTTTACCGGGCCAAGAAGCTGGAATAACTTTCCCTTTCCCACTACTAGCCATCCTAATTGCATCTACTACAATATCTCTGGTAACAATAATAACTGGTATTAATACTGATATCATATTATTATAAGCTAAAATAATTAATACCCCATTTACAAGTACTTTATCAGCTATGGCATCCATTACTTTTCCAAAATCCGTAACTAAATTCCTACTTCTCGCAATATACCCATCTAGAAAATCTGTTACCGAAGCAATTAAGAAAAATACTCCTGCTAAAATATAATTTAACTCTATAGGAGTTGTTTTAACCTCAAATAATACTGGCCACGTAACTCCTAATTGATACCACGGTACTCCTATTAAAATTAATACTATAACTGATAATATAAGTCTTGCTACTGTAATTTTATTTGGTAAATTTAATTTCATATCTAACTCCTATCTAATAACACTTACAACCTTAGTCTTAGTAGTATCTATTGTAATTTGTTTAACTGCCCAAAATATTACTAAAGCTACTAAAACTGCAATCATAACATATACCCAAATAATCTTTTTGCTTTTAATATTTATTTGCTTTGTATAAGGGGAAAAAACCTTCTCATCATCTTCTTGTTTTTGTCTTTCTTTAATCTTTTCTTCTATCTCTTTAATCGGTATCTTAGAAGTATATTCAAATAAGTATTCATTAAATTTATCCACCATCTTAACCGCATCTAAACCTAAATATTTTGCATAAGAAGCAATATATTCTTTTAATTCAAATATATCTTTAAAACATCCAATATTTCCTGCTTCAATATTTGCTAATATCAATGGTTTTATATCTAAATCTTTCCCAGCTTCTTCTAAACTAATACCATTACTTTCACGTGCTTCTTTTAAAGTAGAACCTATCCTGTTTATAAAAAACACATCCTTTACCATAATATATTATTTAAATAAAAAATAATTCAAATAAGCCATGTTCTGTACCACTAAAGTGGTGACAAATATTTATCTACCTATAAATAGGTCCTTATTTTAGTTTGATTTCTAAAATAAGACTCCCCTACCAAAATTTGGGTTTCTCGCTTGTGGGGTTTACCACGTTCCACCTACTAAGTTTCCCTAGTAGCTCGTCTCTTTGGCACTTTTATACCTACTCTAACCCTTTAAGGTTACTTCGGAGCCGTTAGATAATCTACCTAAGGTTATTTATTCCCTTAGCACAAACACTACTTCCATCTCAGGAAGTGCGAGCATGGACTTTCCTCTATATAACTAGGTATACAGCATTTGTCTATGAATTATTTTCCAAATACGATTTTTTCAAGTTGCGATAACCTTCTTAAAATATCCACATTACTAGTACCTTCACTAGCACTACTCTCTGCTGCTTCTAAATTAGTTTTCATTCTTCGAATCTCTGCTTCTAATCTTTTAATCTCTAAATGTAACTCATCATTTTCCTTAACTAATCTTTTATTAGCAGTCTCATAAATCGTATAATCTTTAATAACGCTATCTAAGAATTTATCTACTTCTTGCGGACGATAACCACGTGCATCAATTTTAAACTCTTTCTCTAAAATATCTTGTGGTGTTAACTCTACCTCTTCAATATACATTCTTACTCACCTTCTTTATTCCCCTTCTTACAATTAAAATTATATAGTATTTTAAAAAGGAAGTCAAATGCATTAAAAAAGTACCCTTAGGTACTTAATTATTTTTAACTTGAGCCATTACTTCCGCTGCAAAATCTTCATTCCGTTTTTCCATACCTTCTCCGACTTCATAACGAATCATTGAAACGATACTTCCACCATTATTTTTAACATAATCAGCAACCGTAATATCTCCATCCTTAACAAAAGCTTGATTAGCAAGACATATTTCTCCAAAGAATTTTTTAAGTCTTCCTATAACCATCTTCTCAGCAATCTCCGGATTCTTTCCTTCATTAATAGCTTGTTCTTTTAAAACTTCTTTTTCTCTATTAACTTCTTCTTCTGGAACATCTGCTTCAAAAACATATTTAGGACGCATAGCAGCTGATTGCATAGCAACATCTTTTGCTACTTCCGCATTTGTTCCCTTTAAAACTGTTAAAACAGCAATCTTACCACCCATATGTAAGTAAGAACCAAATACTTCATCACTATTTTTCTTAACAACCGTAAATCTTCTAAAAGATAGCTTTTCTCCTATTTTAGCTGTTTTAGCTACAATTAAATCTTTAATTGTTCCCCCATCACATGCTAACTCTAAAGCTTCATCCATACTAGTAGCATCACTATTTAAAATAGTATTACCAATAGTATCTAACATACTCTTAAATTCCTCATTTTTACTAACAAAATCTGTTTCACTATTAACTTCTAAAATAACCGCTTTTTCTTCATTAGCATAAATATTAGCTAATCCTTCCGCCGCAATTCTTGATTCTTTCTTACCCGCTTTCGCTATTCCTTTTTCTCTTAAATAATCTACAGCTGAATCAATATCACCATTCGTAGCATCAAGGGCATTTTTACAATCCATCATCCCCGCACCGGTCATTTCTCTTAGTTTTTTAACATCACTAGCAGTAACCATATTTTCCTCCTTATTTTAAAGCTGCAATTAATTCAGCTTTTTTCATAGTTGAATAACCTTTTACTCCAGCATCCTTAGCTTTATTTTTTAAATCACTTAAAGTAAGAGCTTCTAAATCTTCTTTAACACTTTTTTTAGTTTCTTTCTTAGGAGCTTCTTTTTTTACTTCTTCTTTTTTAGGTTTTTCTTCTTTTACTTCTTCTTTAACTTGTTTAACTTCTTCCTTTGGTTGTTGAGTTACTCCTTCTCCTTTTTTATCTTCTTCCGTAACAAAATCAATCATTTCTAATCCATTAGCTTCGCATATAGCGTTACCTAATACCCCTAAAACAACCTTAACACTTCTTACAGCATCATCATTACCTGGAATAACATAATCAACATCATCTGGATCACAATTAGTATCTACAATCCCAAATACTGGAATATTTAACTTTCTTGCTTCTCTAATTGCATTATATTCCTTTTTAGGATCTACAATAATAATTCCTTGTGGTAATTTTTCCATATTTCTAATACCACATAATAATTTATTTAATTTATCATATTCTTTCTTTAATTTAATAACTTCTTTTTTAGGTAGAACTTCAAATGTTCCATCACTTTCCATTTTTTCAATTTCTTCAAGTCTTTTAACTCTTCTTCTAATAGTTCTAAAGTTAGTAAGTGTTCCTCCTAACCATCTTTCAATTACATAGAATGAATTACTTCTTTTAGCAGTTTCTTCACTACCTTCTTGAGCTTGTTTTTTAGTACCTACAAAAAGAAAAGTACCTCCATTCTTGGCAATATTATTGATTTCGGCATAAGC
>CANQHW010000070.1 GCA_947623855.1 uncultured Bacilli bacterium
GTTTATTATAATATAAATTATTACAAAACTAACTTCTCTTATTTTTTAATATCGAGAATTTAATTTTTTAATATACAATAATTTTAAAAGAAGTTTATATTAAAAGGAAATCCTTGACTTTGCTTGTAAAATAGCATAAAATATTAAATACAAATAAGTTGTCGTTTATATTAAACTGAACAATTTAGTTGATAATAGTGATGATTTTTCATATACTATTGATGACGGGAGTTGGTAGCCCCAGCCTAGCTTCGGCGACCTAGTAATAGGTTAAACGAAAAATAGAAGAACCTTGGCCCAATGCAAATTGGGCAGCTACTATGTGGGATTTACCTTTATGGTAAACCCACTTTTTTTATCTAGGAGGTTAGAAATGCTTAAAGATTTAATTGAAACATTTGAAGAATTAAAAAAATACGTATTTATTATAGATAGAGGAGATAAAGGTAAAATAATTGTGAAATTTAAAGATGAACACTTTTACCATTTAATTGGCTTGCACAAAATACATTTTGATATTTTTTTACCAGATTATATAAAAACTAAAGAAAAACAATATAAATTTATAAAAAAGAATATAGAAAAATATGATAATATTCTTAAAAACCAAATTGTGAAGAAAGATACATTACAAAATAGAATTAATTCTTTTCATAATTTATTAGATTTATTAAAAGGAAATGGTATTAAACTTTATAACTTAAAAGAAAAAAATCCAAATAGTTTATATGAAGGAGATTATGGTTTATTAAAAATTTATAATACTCTTTACTGTCTTTTAGGGCTTAAAGAATTTAATAAAATAGAAAATGAAATATATTGTGCACCACAAAGTTGGATGGCTGATAAGAGAGAAATTAATATTATAAAGTATAAAATTCCAATATTTATAAATAGAATTATTTTTATACCAGTAAATCAATATACAAATGAATATACTTTATAATTGATAATTTTAAATGACAAAATAAAAAACCGATAAAGGTTTTATTAACAATATTGGTGTTCACAACAAGAATCGAACTTGCAACCTCTTCCTTCGGAGGGAAGTGCTCTATCCAATTGAGCTATGTGAACATATCTAGATTATACAATAAAACTCCAAAGAAAAAAAGTAGATAATCTACTTTTATATTAAAATTCATTCTAGCATAGATTAAGTGCTTACCACTGCAAGGGCAAGTATCATGCACAAATACATATTAATCTAATCTACTTTTATACTCCATAAATCATGTTTATTACAATAACTATAAATAATCATACCTGGTTCATAAGGAACACTAAATTCTAATTTATCGGTATATTTAAATTCTTTAGTAATTGTATAATCTTGATACTCTACAAATAAATAAGAAATAAAATGTTCTTCTTCCATTACGTGATTTACTGTAATATTTACTTTATCTCCTTCTTTTTTATAAGTAGGAATATGTTTTTCTTTTGCGGCATCTACAGTATTAGGTTCTAGGGTTTCCATAACTTCATCACAACAATTGATATCACAAGGACAGTGACATTCTTTTAAAACATTAACTAAAGCACCACAACTACGACACTTTTTAATAATCATATTTTTTTCACCTCAGATATATTATAACTTTATCTACTTAAAATTTAAAGTCTTTTCTAAAGTTAATTTAGCATTATCATATTTATGAGAATAATAATTTAAATAATGGAGATAGTTTTGGTTAAAATCTTTAAGATTAAAGGTTTCAATAGGGTTATGGGTTAAGAGATTTATAAAGGTATTTATTTCATTTTTAACAGTTATAATAAAACGTTCATCACATATAGTAGTTAAATATTCTAAATAGTTATTTATTTTATTTAATTCTTCAATAGTTATTAAACCAGGTGTAAGAGGAGAAATGATTATACCTTTTACTTCTATTTCTTGACCTTGATTATTTTTAACTTTATAATGGCATTTAAGTTCTTTATTATCTTTAGTAATAGTTATACTATAGATATCTAGGTTACTAAAGGATTCAAAATAGAGAATAGAGTTATATTTTTCTAAAGTATTTTTATAGAAGGTTTTATTTATAGTATAGGGTAAATAATTAATAACGTATTTATTATTATCTAAAGCACATATACCTCGGAGATGGAAAAAGTTATTAAAGGATTCGAGATTATTTAAACCATAGATGATATTATTATTTAAGTTATATAAATATTTATTATAGCTAGTTGTATCACTATATAAGTTTTCTTCTTTATAGAAGGTATTTAAATAATTACGATAGGTTTTACTATAGACTATTTTTTTATGAAGATAGTATCTTATACTAATAGTTTGATGGTCATGAGTAAATATTTCCATAGTATTAGGGTGTTCTATTTCAACTTCTAAAGTTTTATTTTGATTATGGACTAAGATAGTGGTTCTTACTAGTTCTCTTTTATAATTATCATAAGCATAAGAGTATTTATATTCGATGTTATCTTTTTTAATAGTTATTTTACGTCCGTAGATATTACCTAGTTCGGTGTCTTTAACTATATAGGTAGTATTAGTTTTAGAATCTTTAACAATAATATACATATCTTCTAAATCTAAGTAAGATATAGTATAGTCATTAATTTTAGAGGTATCAATGGGAAGAGAAAATAAGAATCGTAAATTAATTAAATCGTTTTTATTTATAGTATTTTTTAATTGTTTAATATAAATGGGTATCATAGATTATTCCTTTTTAAAATTAAGCGAGGATTTTTAGATAAATCATTTAGATTAATATCCCCTTCATAGACTTTAGAAGCAGTTCCTTCCATAAAGAGATGGTTATTTACTTGGGTAATTAAAAGATCTCCTCCTAAAAGTTTAACTAATACGGCTTGAATATGAGGGTGCATTTGCATGTAAGCAAAAGCACTAGCACAAGCTCCGGTACCGCAGGATAAGGTTTCACCCACTCCTCTTTCATAAACACGGATGGCGATGGTATGGTCATCTAAAATTTTAGCAAACTCAACATTAGTACGATGCGGGTAGTAGTTGGCACCTTCAATACTCATTCCAGAAGTTCTTAGGACATAGTCGGATAGTTCATCAGTAAAAATGACAGTATGCGGGTTCCCAATAGAAACATCGATGACTTCATAATCTTTGTTATAACTATTTAACATATGTCTGGCTTTAGATAAAGAAAATGGTTCTTGATTATGTAAAGTAGGAATGCCCATATCAACTTTAACACTTTGAACTTTCGAGTCTTTAATATTTAGGGTTAGATACTTAATACCGGAAAGAGTTTCAATACTTATTTCTTCTTTAGAGGTAAGATGGTTATCATAAAGATATTTCCCAACACATCTTATCCCATTACCGCACATTTCAGCTTCACTACCATCAGCATTAAAAATACGCATTTTATAATCAGCTACTTGGGATTTTTCAATAGTAATTATCCCATCTCCTCCAATACCAAAATGCCGATCAGATAAAACCTTAGCTAAATAAGAAAGATTAGGTAATGATTCTGTAATTAAATTTAAATAAATATAATCATTACCTAATCCATGCATTTTTGTAAATTTTATATATATCACCTCAATATAATTTTAAAAATATTGGTGGTAAAATATACCAAAAATTTATAATGTTAAAGCTTTAATATAAGGTTTAGCGTATTCTTCTTCTTTAGCAAAGGTATTTCTTATAGTCATATTTTCTTTAGTATAATTATAATTAAATTCTAAATAGATAATCAGAATACGCATTCTTTCTACAAAGTTTAATTGTTCATAAAAAGATATTAAATTAGTATTCTTTATAATAGCATTTTTTAATTGCGATAATAGTTCGGGGTCTTTTAATGTAACAAAGTTATAAATAAAGAAGTTTCTTAATATTTCAATAATATAATTACGATAATAAGAGGGATTTTCTTGTTTAAGATTATTTATTTCTTTTAAAGCTATAGAGGGACCTTTTTCAAAAAAGTTAGTATATATTATACTTTTGATGATTTCATAATCACTATTTTCATAATAGTAAGCCATTTTTTCAAGTTTATAATAAGGGTTCCATTTTCTTTCTATTTCATCATTAAAAGGAATTTTTACTTTAGATTTTACAATACCATACATGGCTATTAAGGGATTAATTAAGATATCTATTATAGTATTATCCCAAGTAATTAAATCAAGAAGCATATCTAAATCCATATCTATATCATCTAAAGGAGTAATATAGTTTTTAGGTTTAGATAGTTTATTATTTAATATTTGAAGATGTAAGTGATCTAGATATAAGAAAGATATTATATCTTTATAAAGATTATAGTTTTCTTGTTTAAGATTATTTATTTGATGTTTTATTTTTTCTTGACAAGTAATAATAAATTTAGGACTTAATCCATTTTTATTATCATAGTTAGCTATATCATTTAATAAATAGTTACGAATTAAAATACTAGGTTTTATAATATTTATTTCCATAATATTACCTGGTATTCTTTCTTATTAATTTATGTATTTCTTTATTATGTATAAGCATTCTATCTACTAAGTAAGATGGAATAGTAATATGATAAGTATCTTCTACTAAGTTTTTAATTATATTTATATCTAAATTTAAATAATTATTAAGTAATTCTTGAAAATATGGAGAATTATCTAATAATTTAGGTAAAGATGCTAGAACTTGGTAATATATATCACCATGGATTTCTTGAAACATAAGGCCTTCTATAGGGGGATGGGTTTGGTCATTATAAGTTAGGTAAGAAAAAGAAAAACCACTTACATTTTCTAGGGTTACTTTATTATTTAGACTAAATAATAAAGTATGAGCAAAACGACATGGATTACCCATAGCTATATCAGTTATTATAACTTTAAAGATATCTTTAATTAACTCTGTATCATTATATTTATTATAGATATATTCTATAAAATTATATAAAGGCATTCTAGATGGGATGATAGATTTAGTATTAACGAGGTTAGGTTTTTCTTTTTCATATATTATGCCATAATTATTATTATCTTGAGCTAGTTTTAATGAAGATACAGGTAAATTAAGAATTTTAGCATAAGTATTCCCCATTAATTCATTTACAATCATGGGTTTTTCTTTATATACTTTAAAATTATCATTTTCTTGGACTTGGTTTATATTATTAGAAGAAGTAAATATCATCATAAATAAAACTCCCTTGTTAAAGATTTATATATTAATTATAGCATAATATAAGTATTTAAAATATAATCTTTACAATAATATGACATATTTTTAAATAAAAAAGATTCCATTATCAAAAATGGTATCTTTTTTATTTAATATATTATCCAACTATGATATATGGATTAGTACTACTTCCATCTCCTTCCCCGCTCGAGATCATGGTGTTGGATGTCAGATATAAGGACGGGCGCACGGCATGCGCATAGTACGCGCTGTGGCTGGTGACAATCCCGGACGTAGAGACATAGAACACATAGTAGGAGCTGGACGACTCCGGCGTAAGTGTCCATTGGACCTCACTAGAATCATACAACCAATCATTTTTTGCACAATCTGTCTTGTAAGCTCCACTATCCCAACCATATAACTTATATGCTAAACATTGGTCTCTTGTATATGTTCCACTTCCGCTTCCTTTTCCTCCAGTGGCATATCCATAATCACTTGGATACATTAATCCGATTTTTCCTGTCCATTCGGTTTTTCTGCCACTTGGCACTGTACTTCCTCTTTCTGCAGTGTACCATTCACTTGTTATTAAACTACTATATGAACTTGGGCCTCCTAATTTCCATTTTACTGTCTCTATTAAATCTTTAGTTGTACCATTTTTTAATCCAGTTGTGGTAAAATCGCAACTTGTTAAAGCATTATTTTGTCCATATGAACAGTGACCACTTCCACTATTCCAATATAAACTATTATTTGCTATTTTACTATTTAATGCATGGAATTCATTATTTGGATTTAATAAATACATTAATTCAGCTGTTGTCCAATCATTTTTTCCATACTCTGTTTCCGCACCAGTCGATGCATTCTTATTATCCCATGAGAACGTCTTTGTTGAATCTGATGCGGTTCTTGGTAATGGTTCATCTCTTATGATTTTTACTAAGTTTTGT
>CANQHW010000071.1 GCA_947623855.1 uncultured Bacilli bacterium
GAGTAACCGTCTCAATTAACTTTTCCATCGTATAATCAGGACTTTTAATCACCCCCGAACTTAAAAATAATCCCTCTATATAATTCCTTCGATAAAAATTAAGAGTAATCTTACATATCTCCTCCGGTGTAAATATTGCACGTTTTACATCATTACTTCTTCTATTAATACAATACTTACAATCAAAAATACAACAATTAGTCATCAATATCTTCAGTAAAGAAATACATCTTCCATCACTCGCAAAAGAATGACATATTCCCGAAATAGAAGTATTACCTATAAAAGAATCCTTTCTTCCCTTACTCCCAGAAGAAGAACAAGAAGCATCATACTTTGCACTATCTGCTAAAATTGTCAGCTTTTCTTTCAAATCCATAAAGCACCTCCTATCTAAATTATAAAACAATTGTTTGTAAATAACAATGGTAATTTTAGGTATTGACAAAATAATAAGTTAGTTATAGAATATAAAACTACTTGAGGGGGTAATTAATTAATGGAAAATGTTCAAGTTAAACCAATTAATAATAATGGTTTATTAAGTAATGGTAAAAAAGATTTAACAGAAGGAGTTATATTAAGTAAAGATAATGATCTACTTGTTTTAAAAACCGATAAATATAAAAGTACTTACTCATTTGTAATGGGTGCTGGTAATGATAAATTCGTTGTTACCAAAGATAATCGTTTAGTTTTTATCGCTTTAAAAACTTTCTTTAAACAAGTAATTGATAAATATAAAGTTCTAGGTAAAAAGTTACCTAAAGACTTTATTTCCAAAGATAATGATTCTATAACTTTGAAATTTAAAACAGAAAATCATGAGGAAAGCGTAAATAACGCTATTGAAATTGTATATAAACAAGATAGTATTACTTTTAAAATGACGGGTTTAGACAAAGATCCTTTCCAATATCAAGGAGTAGATATTAAAGTTTATCAATCATTATATTATAATCTTTATAAAGAAATTGAAACTTTAATAACTAATTTAAATAATTTATTCATCATTCAACAAAAAATCGCCGTAGCAAATTTAAATAGTATAATGACTGTTTCTTCTAAAGGAGATACAGTAGAAATTGCCAAAGATAATAAAAAGTTAGCTATGATAAGCGGTTCTAAAGGAGTAACTTTTAGTTTAGATAAAGAAAATTATTCTTTTGAAGTATCTGCTGAAACTTTAGCAATTACCGAAAAGAAAATATATGCTATTCTAGAAAGTTTTATTGCAGCTTTAGAAATTAAAGTTAGTTTACATAAAGATTTATATCCTAAAGATTTTATAAATAATGGTGTTATTACTTATCATGATTTTACTGGAAATACTTTAATAATTAAAAAAGACGCCAAAAGAATTACAATTGATATAAAACGTGTAAAACCTACTGAAGATTTAATCGCCTTAATGAAATTTTATGGTGAAGAAGAAGCTTTATATACAAGAAAAATTACGGTAGATAATACTTATCCTGAATTAGATGAGTATTTCCAAAACTTATTTACTGTTCTTAATGATTTAGATTCCAAACATCTAGGAAGAAGATAATTATGGAAATATCTCTAAATAAAGAATATAACGGAGTAAGTATAGATTTAGGTTATTATACCTTACATTTAATTAATCAAAATGGTAAATTGGGTTTTAAAATAAGTAGTAATCATAAAATAGAAGAAAAAACAGCCTTAATTTTACCCAACCGTGGTTTAGAAAATGCTATTTATCATATTTTCAAAGATTTTATAGCCAGAGTTATTGGGGTATCTACTATTGAAGGAATAGAAGAAATAGAAAAGTATCCTAAAGACTTTATAGTAATGGATAGAAAAAGTAGAACTATTTCTTTAAAAGGTTATGATAAAGATAATAATTCAGCTACTTTAAGTATGACTTATTATAAGATTTTAGATGAAATTAAAATAACTATCGACCCCCAAATGACTGATAAAACTTACTATTTTCCTACTTTAAAAGAAGATAATAAAGAATATTATGGAGCATGTTTAAATTGTTATGCTAAAATGCTTGAAAATCTTGATAAAGTATATTTTAGTTTAATTGGAATAACAAAACCCATTATTAAACCTATCTTACCAGATTTTAAAGAATTTAAAGTAACAACAACTAATGTTAATAATAAAGGATTAGAAAATAGTGCTTATTTAGAAAACTATGGTTTAGATATGGCATTATTAGAAGATAATCTTGGTTCAATGCATGTATTTTCTTCTAATGATTATTTTATAATAACCAATAATTCCAATGATGAAAATGAAAAAAAAGTATTTGCTCTTATAAGAGAAACTATGGAATTAATATTTGGATATCAAACTATAGCTAAAGTATCCGAGTTAGGAAGTTGTAATATAAAAATCGATTTTCTTAGAAAAAGAGTAGAATTTAATGATATTATTTTAAGTTATAATGAAGATAATATAGTATTTGATTTTAGCAAAGTAAAGAAATATAGAAGTAATGAGCACCATGCCATAATTGAGATGGTAGGGGGAATATCAGGGGCTGCTTATAATCTTAAAAAATTACTTTATAATTTAATTGCTATTTATGATAACTTAGAATTAGAAGATAAAAAGGGTAATACATTAGGAAGAAGAAAATAATTCTTCTTTTTTGTATGAAATAATAAATACTCGCACATACTAAAAATGGAGGAATTAACATTAATACATTAGGAAGAAGAAAATAATTCTTCTTTTTTGTATAAAATAATAAAAATGCTCCATAATAAAAATGGAGGATCAATATGAATAAAAATACTCAAGATTTAAAAGATAATATCGATGCTTTAGACGAAATCCATAAAGGAGCTTGTATGGGGATGGATGCTTTAAATGATGTCTTTCCCAAAGTAGGGGATGAGGATTTACTTGGTGTTTTAAAAAAAGAATACCACGATTATAAAGACATCGCTCGTGCTATAGAAGACTTATACCCCGAATACAATAATGGAGAACCTCATAGCACCAGTGTAATGAATAAAATGATGACCAAATGTGGAATTGATATGAATACCCAAAAAGATACCTCAAATTCCAAAATCGCCGAATTACTCCTAAATGGTGTTAATATGGGGATTATTGAAGGAAGAAAAGCCTTAAATAAAAAAAATATTGATAAAAAAGTAAGTAAAATTATTAATGATTATGTATCTATGCAAGAAAAAGCCGTTGAAGTCTTAAAAAGGTATTTATAAAAAGGATTACTTTAAAAGCGTAATCCTTCTTTTCATTTCTTCTAATCCTAAAATCCGCATTATCTCATATAAATCAAAAGTATCTTTTTTAGAAGTTAGAAAAACTCGTAATACCGTTGTTATATCACTAATATTACCTTTATATTTATTAGGGTTTTCTTTATATTCTTTATTAGATGTAGCATATCCAAAATCATTAGCTAATAATTTTAAACTATTTAACCATTCTTCTTTACTAATCCCCTCATAATAATACTTAGTTATATAAGTTGTAACAATATCTTTAATTAAATTAATATCCTTTATTTGTTGCCATTCATAAGTTAAATTATTAAATAACTCATCATACATAAACCAAATATAATCTTTAATAACCCCTAAACTATAATAATCTTTTCTTGGTTTTGGTATCTCTCTTTCAATATTTAAAATAGCTATAGTTTTATCTTTATAAGATGTAATTAATTTATAAAACTCTATATCATATATTTTTGTATAATCTAAAAGTAATTTATATAAATCTTTAGCTTTTAACCTACTAATATAATTCTTAGAAATATTATATAATTTATCTTTATCAAATAAAGGACCACTTTTACTTATCTTATTTAATGAAAAAGGAAATTCTAAAATATCTTTATCTAAATTATTTTGATACCAACCCTCAAAATTAGTATTAATTAATGTGGCTAAATATATCTTTAAAGCTTCTGTAGGAATCCCCAATTCTTTATAAAAACTTACCTTTGCCCAAACATCTTTTCTTTTGGATAATTTTCTAATGACCCCATTATCATTAATCATCACTGGTGGAATATGAGCATATTTTAAAGTAGTAAGATTTAAAGATGCAAATAACTCTAAATGAATAGGTAAAGAAGTAAACCAATTATGATCCCGAATTACTAAAGAAGTTCCCATTAAATAATCATCTACCACGTGCGCAAAATGGTAAGTTGGAAGACCATCCTTCTTACGAATTACTATATCAAAAATATTAGCAGGTAAAGTAGTTTCTTTAATAACCCCATCTTTTATTTTAATAGTATCACTCTCTTTATTTAAAGATTTAAATCTAATAACATAAGGTATCCCTAACTTTATATTCTTAACTATTTCTTCCTTAGTTAAATCCCGACATTTAGCATAACTTCCATAATAACCTGTCATAACTTTTTTATTTTCTTGTTCTTTGTGTAAGCTCTCTAAATATTCATCAGTACAAAAACAAGGATAAGCTCTACCAATAGTAACTAAATACTTAATAAAACTATCATAAATACTTTGTCTTTTACTTTGAATATATGGTCCATAACTTCCTTTTTCTTTTTCTAAATTTAAAGGACCTTCATCAAAAGTTAAACCAAAATCATTTAAATCTTTAATAATATTTTCTATTCCCTCTTTTACTTTTCTTTTTTGATCAGTATCTTCAATCCGTAAAATAAATAAACCCTTATTTTGTTTAGCTAAAACATAATTTAAAAAAGCTGTATATAAGTTCCCTAAATGCGTAAACCCAGTAGGAGAAGGAGCATACCTCGTAATAAATTTATCTCTTCTAGGATATTTTTTTAAAACATCTTCTAAATCTAAAGTATCCGTAAATAAAACTTCTGCTAATTCTTTATTTGACATATCTCTTCCTCATTTCATAAGTATTTTAACATACTTTTACTATATAGGAAATAAAATCTTAATTATCCAAACATATTGCTCCTTGATTAATATAATAACCTTTAACATACTCTAATGATTTAAACATTTCCGCTAAAGATGTACCTATCTTTAATTGTTCTTGACCTTCTTGATTGGATACTACTAAGTAATATGTTTCTTCTTGCTCTGTATAATCATTCCCATTAATATGTTTACCTGAATAAGTAACACTAAAGCTAGTAGTTTCATCCTTTAGTACACATTTAAAATCTGCCGAATATTTACTCGTAAAATCTTTTTTAGTAAACATTTTAAAAGAATAAAATAAGAGTAATCCAATAATAATGATATAGATAGTTAGTAAGATTATTTTAGTAAATTTAGTTTGTTTAATCATTAAATATTCTGTATTATTAAGTTTATTTAATATTATGTTATTATCTACTAATTCATCAATAGATACATTAAATATTTTAGCTATTTTTTTAGTTTGTTCTAAATTCGGAGAAGTAATATTACTTTCCCAATTAGAAAGTGTTTGTCTTGTTATACCTAAAGTATTACTTAGTTTTTCTTGACTAATATTTTTTTCCTTTCTTAATTTAATTAATTTTTCACCTATATTCATATTTTCACCTCCCATTTATCATATCTTATAAAAACTCTTTTTTCTATCTAATAAATCTAACTTTTAGTTAAAAATACTTAACTTTTTTGGGAAACATTTATCAATACTAATAAAGTAATGCTCTAAAAAAAATTTAAGTATTATTTATATTTAAAAAAGTACCTAATCAGGTACCATAATTACTTTTTATGTTCTTTTAAATAATTAGATAATATATATACAACTAAATTATTTAAACTTCTTTGCTCTTCTAAAGCTAACATATCTAATTGTTTTTTTAAATCTTCATCAATTCTTACATAAATAACTTCCTTATTCATAACGCTATCTCCTTGCTATAATTATGATATCGTTAAATAACATAAAAGTAATACTTGCATAGTGCTAGCACTTTATGATATTATATATTAAAAGATAGCATAGTGCTATCATAGGAGGTACTTTTATGTTTAAATTTAATCCGGAAAGAGAATTAAAAAAGATCCAACATGGAGGTAGGAATAGATTTATTGCTTTTTCTTTTCTATTATTAGTTATTGCTGTTGTTGGAACATCTTATGCCTTTTATCAAGTAAGATATTCTAGAAGAAT
>CANQHW010000072.1 GCA_947623855.1 uncultured Bacilli bacterium
AGAAAATTCCTTCTTTAGGGTCCGATGCCGCGATGGCAAGGATGGCGATGCCTTATGAACTTGCACCTACTTTTGTTTTTTTAGCAAGTGAGGATTCTAGTTACGTTACGGGTCAGGTAATACATAATAATGGTGGTCAAGTGATGGGTTAACTTACTTTAATAGTAAGTTTTTAATTGGGTATTTTAAGAACTTGTCCAATACTTAAGATATCAGAAGTAAGATTATTTAATGTTTTAATAGCATTTACGGTGGTGTTATAACGTCTAGCGATGGAATAGAGCGTGTCATTTTTCATAACGATGTAAGTTATATAATTTACTTCTTCATTTACAGGAATTTTTAATACTTGACCGATACTTAAAATGTCACTGGTTAAGTTATTTAAGCTTTTTATTGCATTAACAGAAGTTTCATAAGACTTGGCTATGCCATATAAAGTATCGCCTTTTTTAACGGTATAAGTTAAATAATTAGTAATGTTATTGGTTGGGATTTTAAGAGTTTGGCCAATATTTATGATATTACTTGAAAGATTATTTAAGTTTTTAATAGCTGCAACTGTGGTATTATAGCGTCTGGCAATAGCGTATAAAGTATCACCCGGAACAACAGTATAAGTTAGATAGTTATTTGGGGTACTTTCTAAGGAACAATCAGCAAGGTTACCATATAAAGAGTTTAAAGCATTCCAGGTATTATTGCCAACAATACCATCGGCCGTAAGATTGTTATTAAGTTGGAATCTTTTAACAGCGTTTTCGGTTTCTAAATCAAAATTACTATTAAGAGGGCCGGTATAATATAGAAGAGCTTTTAGTTTAGTTTGTAAATCGAGGACATTGGATCCAGTATCGCCTTTTTTTAGGGTCGGTAAAATGCTTATGGGAGCAATAGCAGGATTGGTATAAAAGTCAATTCTTTCTTTAGTAGTAGGGTTTACAATACCGGTTTCTTGAAGACCAATACTTTTTTGAAAAGATGCAACCCCTTCTTCTAAAGAAGGACCAAAACTACCGGTAATAAGTCCTTTATAAAAACCTAATATTTTTAATTTAGCTTGGATAATTTTAACTTCTTCTCCAATACTTCCTAATTCTAAATTCATCATATCACCTAGATAATTATATGTATTAAACTTTTAAGTTATTAATATAATGAAATGAGGTGAATTATGGCAAAGGGGAAGTTAATTGTAAAAGTTTATAATGGATCGATAGCTAATCCGGTAGAGGGGGCGGAAGTTAGGGTTTTAAAAGATGGAATAGAGTATGGAAGATATATGACGAATGTTGATGGAATTACGGAAGAAATAAGTTTAGATACGGTTGATAAAATGTATTCGGAAGAAGAACAATATAATGTAAGACCTTACGAAACTTATGATGTAGTGGTAAGTGCTATAGGAATGAATGAAAATACTATAGAGGGAGTGCAAATATTTGCGGGGGTTACATCGTTACAAGAGGTGTATTTAACTTCGATTGATGAAGGGGTAAGTAAAGAAAAAAGTATTATTCCTCCCAATAGTTTATGGGAAGGAGTTTCGGCTAATAATTTAGAAGGAGATTATGATAATGGGATTGCTCCGATTGTTTTAAAAAAAGTAGTAATTCCTTCGACAATCGTAGTTCATGATGGTATACCTAGTAATAGTAATGCGGCGAATTATACAGTTGGGTTTACTGATTATATTAAAAATGTAGCGAGTAGTGAGATATATAGCACTTGGCCTTATGAGACGATTAAAGCAAATGTTATAGCGATTATTTCTTTTACTTTAAATAGGATATATACGGAATGGTATCGGAGTAGAGGGTATGATTTTACGATTACTTCAACTTCTTCTTATGATCAAAAATATACGAGGAATGGAACAATATTTGATAGTATTTCAAAAGTAGTAGATGAGGTTTTTACTTCTTATATAAGAAGTGGGGTAAGGGTAGAACCGCTTCTTGCACACTACAAAAGTAAAACTAATGAACCAGGGTATTTAAGTCAGTGGGGAAGTAAAGATTTAGGAGATAAAGGGTATGATGTTAAGAATATTAAGATATTATTATGGTAATGAGATAAATATTTATGAAGCTGAAACTTCTCAAGAATATCCTTATTCATTTACAAAGACTTTAAAATTAGGGGATTGTAGTGAAGATGTGTATGTGTTACAAAATGCTTTAAACTATATACGAGCAAGTTATCCAGGAATTCCCAAAATTAGTAATCCTAGTGGGAGGTTTGATAATGCTACTTTGGAAGCGGTGAAAGCTTTTCAAAAGATATTTTCTTTAGGGGAAACGGGAGAAGTAAATTATCAAACGTGGTATAAAATATCTTATGTTTTAATAGCAGTTAAGAAATTGGCGGAAAGTGTTTATTAAAAGATTAGTAAATAAATTGCCTATATTTGCATAAATTAGATTAGAGGTGAATTAAAATGACTAATTATAAAGAAATAGTTACGAAAGCCGTTATTGGGAAAGGGAAAAGAACGATAAAGAAAAGTTATAGTTTAACTCCTGAACAAACTCCTGATACGATTTTAGGTTGTTGGGTTATTAATAATCGGTTTAGTGGAAATGGTAATAATGGATTAGTTGGAGTAAATGGGTCATTTGATGTTAATGTTTGGTATTCTTATGATCATGATAGTAAGACTGCTGTTAGTACAAAGAATTTTACTTATAATGATAATATGAAGATGCATACGTTAGATAATACTAAATTAGATGGTGATAGTGAGATTATTGTCAGAAGTTTAAAACAACCTACGGTGGTAGATGTTAAGATTAATAATGGCGAAGTTAATATGGATATTGAGACGGATTTAGGGATTGAGATAGTGGGGAATACCAAGATAAGAGTTCCAATTGAAGAGGAGTTTGAAGATTATGAAACGATTGTTGATGATACGGAAGTAGAGGATAAAATAGAAAGTGAAGTTAAAACAGATTATTTAGAATAATGTCAACCTAAAAAGGTTGACAACTTTTCTTATATATGGTAAATTACTAGTGTAATTGAAGGAGGAGATATTATGGCAGTTAAGTTAAGACTTAAAAGAATGGGTGCTAAGAAAAGACCTTTTTATCGGATTGTAGCAGCGGATTCAAGAAGTCCAAGAGATGGACGTTTTATTGAAACTGTAGGAACATATAATCCAATTGCAGAACCAAAAGAATTAAAGGTTGATGAAGAAAAGGTTCTTACTTGGTTAAATAATGGAGCTAAACCTACTGATACAGTACGTAGTTTATTAAGTGAAGTAGGTATTATGAGTAAATATGCTGATTCTAAGAAGAAGTCTACTAAAAAAAGTGGGAAGTAATTTATGGAAATAAAGGAATTTGCAGAAAACTTAGTAAAAAGTGTTGTTAAAGAAAGTGATATGGTTAAAGTAACTTCTTTTAATGACGAGGATGAAACAATTATTTTAGAGGTCTTAGTTCATAATAGTGATATGGGAGCTGTGATTGGAAAAAACGGAAAGATGGCAAAAGCGATTCGAACGGTTATTCAAGCGCATGCTTATATTTTAGGACTAGGTAAAGTTAAAGTTAATATTGATTCATTTTAGGATGCTTAAGGCATCTTTTTTTAGCGTAAAATAATCTTGCACTGAGGTAGGGATATGAGGTATACTTTATATTAGGGAGGATTAGATGAAGAAGATTAATAAAGAGTTAGTAACGTGGGTTAGTATGCTTGGTATTTTTATTATCTTATATTTTATAGGAGGGATACCTTTTAGTATTGGGATAGGATTATTTAGTATTTTTATTTATAAAGAACTTATAGATTTAAAGTTAAGTCATAATAAAATACCTTTTTTAGTAGTAGCTATTGGACTTATTTGTTTATTAAATATAATGTATCAGAATTTTGATGGGTATTCATTATATTTAGGGTTTTCTTATCAAAGTATATGTATGACGTTAGTATTACTTTTATTACCGACTTTATTGGATAAGAAGTATCAAAGTAAGGATGCTTTTTATATGATAGGGATGGTTATATTACTGGGAGTATTCTTTAATGGAGTAATATTATTGGAAAGTTTTAATAAATATTTATTGTTATATTTAATATTGATTGCTTTAGTAGGAGATTTATTTGCGTGGTTTATTGGTAAATTAATTGGGAAGCATAAGTTAAGTAAGAATATATCTCCTAATAAAACAGTAGAAGGTGCAATTGGGGGAGTTGTGATGGCAAGTATTGTATGTGCAACATATTATATTATTGTTATTGGAACGGAAAGCATTTTAACGACGATTGTGATGAGTGTGGTG
The DNA here is from genome assembly GCA_947623855.1 of uncultured Bacilli bacterium. GTDB lineage: Bacteria > Bacillota_I > Bacilli_A > RF39 > UBA660 > CALWAM01. The sequence continues at coordinate 4,296 of CANQHW010000072.1, forward strand.
CTCGCGATTATAGCACAGGTGGGAGATTTATTATTTAGTAAGATTAAACGAGAAAATGATTTAAAAGATTTTGAAAGTATTTTACCAATAAAAGGTGGTATATTAGATTATATAGATAGTTTTGTTATTTTAATTATAAGTTATATTTGGTTAATAAAGTTTTTTTAAGGAGGAGAATTATGATTATTGTAAATATTTTAATATTATTATTAATTTTAAGTATTATTATTGTTATCCATGAATTTGGACATTTTATTACAGCTAAGAAAAGCGGGGTACATATTTATGAGTTTTCGATTGGAATGGGTCCTTTAGTATGGAAACATATTGGTAAAGATAAGATTCAATATTCTATTAGAGCTTTCCCTATTGGAGGTTATGTCCAAATGGCTGGGGAAGTAATGGATGATGATGATAAAATTCCTAAGAAAAAGTTGATGTGTAATCGACCTTGGTATCAAAGATTAATTATTCTAGTTGCTGGGGTTACGATGAACTTTATTCTAGCGCTGGTAGTGTTATTTGTTATTGGCCTTATTTGGGGCGGAAGATATAGTACAACGGTACTAGAAGCGGTTCAAGAAGGCTCAGCGGCGAGTGAAGCGGGGATTGAAGCTGGAGATACGATAATAAAAGTAGATGGTAAAAAAACTTCTTCTTGGGATATGGCGCAATTATATTTAGTTATGAAAACGAAAGATGGTAGTTATGATATAACGGTTAAAAAAGAATCGGGAGAAGAAAAAACTTATAATGTAACGCCGAAGACGGTAAAGAATGAAGATGGAGAAGAAACAAAAGTTTTTGGAATTCAAGGTACTCCTAAAATAGAAAGAGGATTTATAGAAGCTATTAAATATTCTTTTAGTAAGTTTGGTACTATTGTGCATTCGATGGTTACGATTGTGGGAGCGTTATTTACTGGGAAAATTTCTTTAAGTGCGTTATCTGGTCCGGTGGGAATGTATACTATTGTGGATGAATCGGTAGGATTAGGTATTGATCAATTAGTTTATCTAGTAGCATTTTTAAGTATTAATTTAGGGGTTGTAAATATTTTACCGTTCCCAGCTTTTGATGGAGGAAGAGTATTATTCTTAATAATTGAGAAAATTAAAGGCAGTCCGGTAGATTCTAAGGTGGAAAATATGTTCCATGTGGTTGGATTTTTCTTATTAATGTTATTAATGGTATATATAACTATTCAAGACATATTTAGATTATTTTAGCTATTCTTTTTGAATAGTTTTTCTTTACTTTATTTAGATTTTATTGTATGATTAATTTAAGAATAGAGATGGTAGTAATGGATAAAAATAAATTAATCATAAGTTATGCTCCGAATTTTTACCGAATTGTTAATTTTGAATATTATGAGGGCGATGTGTTTAGCGAAAAGCTTTTAAAGATTTATGAGAAGTTTATTTTTATTAAGGAAGATTTAGATGAGGAAGATATTATAAGGATTAGGAAGTTAGATGAAGCGTTAGCTAAATATATAGATGATTATAATTTTAGAGATGAAGTTAAGAATGGATTATTAAGGGTTAAGTTAGAGAAGGATGAAAATTTACTTAATAATTTAATTAATAGTATTATTGGAATATTTGAAAAGTATGAAGAGGGTAGTACAAGAAAGATTTATG
>CANQHW010000073.1 GCA_947623855.1 uncultured Bacilli bacterium
GAACCTTTCGTCCTGTTATGGAAGAAAAAATCGAAGATCATAAAATGCATAGCGAATACTACATATTAAGTAAAGAATCTGCTACTATTTTAGAACAAGCTCGTAAGGAAAAAAGAAGAATCATTGCAGTGGGCACTACATCTACTAGAACCCTAGAAACGATTATGCAAGAACATCATAAATTTATTCCCTGTTCTGGTAATACTTCAATCTTTATCTATCCCGGCTATAAATTTTTAGGAATAAATGGTTTAATAACTAACTTCCATTTACCTAAAAGTACTCTAATTATGTTAGTAAGTGCTCTAGCAGGTAAAGATAAGATAATGAAAGCTTATCAAGAAGCTGTAAAACTAGAATATCGTTTCTTTTCCTTTGGAGATGCTATGTTTATCAAATAAATGTAAAATATCTCATATTACGCCATTGACTTTATCTACCTATAATGTATATAATTAAAATATAACAAATAGATAATATTCGACAAAGTATTTAAAATATTATCTATATAATAATTTATAAAGGTAGGTAATTTTATGAAAGATCATATTACAAGAAATGTTTTAATCGGAGCAGTATTATTAATTGCTATAACTATAGGTATTGGTTACTCCTATGCCTTTTTTACTACTAAAGTCAATGTAAAAGGTAATGTTGAAGAAATGAAAGTAACTGCAGGAGCTATGGAATTAACTTTCCAAGAAAGTAATAATATATCTTTACCTAAAGCTAAACCAGGAGATACTGCAACTAAAGACTTTACTGTTGCTAATACTGGTACTATGAATGTTGATACTACTTATAATATAAAACTAGTATTTCCTACCGCCGAAAGTATTACCTTTAAAGAAGAAGATTTACAATATTCTTTAGTAGAATATAGTGATTCCACATATTCTACTCCTAAAGATAATGGTCTAAATAAAACTGGTTTTATAAATACTGGAACCGTAAAAGATCAAGAAATGTATCTAGCTACTAAAATAACACCCCCTGAAATAGGAATTTATCACTATTATCGTTTAACTATAACATTTGCAAACTTAGATACTCCTCAAGATTATAACAAAGGAGCTATCTTTAATGCTAAGATAAATGTCGATAATAATAAAGATGCTAAATTATATTCAAAAGGTACCCCATTTACTGATATCATAGTAGCAAATGCAACCGATATTGCTGATGATAATACTGATGAACATAATTTAAGATATTATGGACCAAATGCAACAGTAAAAAATTATATCTATTTTAATTGTGAAGATTACAATTTTAAAGAACCAACAAATGATGAAGACACCTATGCTAACCAAGCTAAAGCAAAAAATTGTGAGAAATGGCGAATCATCGGCCTTATGAACAATGTAGAAACCGAAAGTAAAGGTACTCAAAACTTAGTCAAAATCATAAGAGATGAGCAATTACCAAGAACCGCATCAGATTCAACAAAGACATTCTCATGGGATAATAAAAATGCATCAACTGGTGCGGAAACAGAAACAGCTTCTGGAAAAAATGATTGGACCACAGCAGAATTAATGTATTTACTAAACCCAGATAATGAAACTCATACGCTAAATAGTAAAACAGCAAATAATAGTTTATATTGGAATAGTGGAAACGGTCAATGTTCAACAGAACAGAATAATGTAACAACAACATGTGATTTTACCACCACTGGATTAAAAAATGGTATAACCAAGGATTTAATAGAGACAGTAAAATGGAAACTAGGAGGAATAGCTGGTCCAGGTGGAGCAAAAGCAAGTGATTGGTATGAAGCAGAGAGAAGTACAACAGTACCAAGTGGCAGAAAAACCGAATGGATTGGGAAAATAGGACTTATGTACCCAAGTGATTATGGATATGCCACTGGAGGAAAAGGAACTGGAAGTGGAACGTATACAAGAGACCAATGTTTAGCAACAGCAATATATAATAGTTGGGATAGTGGAGCTTATAAAATGGATTGTGCATGGAATGATTGGTTATATGATTCTAGTAAAGACCAATGGACACTTACGCCGGTTGTGGACGGTTACGTCTATGTGTTCTATGTCTCTCCGTCCGGGTATGTCGCCCTCCACTCCGCGAGCTATGCGCGTGCCGTGCGCCCGTCCTTATATCTGACATCCAATGTTATGGTAATAAATAATGAGACCAGTAATGGAAGTAGTACTTATCCATATATTTTAGTAGTAGAATAAACTAATTAAATGCAATAATTTTATTGCATTTTTAAGTAGATTTATCTCCTTATTTGACAAATAAGTGTAAATATGATATAATTCTAGTAACAAGAGGGGTTAAGACGGTATAAAGGGGGTTATATTATGAAATATGCAAGTTATATTAATATTAAAGAAAGAATAGCTAGTGATGTTACTAGAATTAAAAAATTACAATATAAAGGATATGAAGATGATATCGCTGAAATTAAAGATCTTTGTCATCGTTTCCAAAGAACTGTAGGAGATGAAGCTGAAAGATTAATTTTAATTAATCTAGATAGCTTTGAAAAGAAATTAATTCAACAAGAATTTTATGCTAAATTAAAAACTCAAAAAACATTTAAAAATATTGTTACTTTAAGAAAGATAGCTAAAAATAATTTAAATATTAAAAATAGTATTGATAAATTATTAAATGATTATATTACTTTAATGTGGAAATATTATGGTAAAAAAACTGATGCTACTTTAATGGTAGGTATGATCGAAATAAATAAAAGAATAAATAATATTAATAATATTTTAAATTCTAATAATACTAAATTAGTTTTAACTAAATAATAAGTTATAAGAAATTATAGCTTTTTTATTTATTATAATTGGTAATTTTAGGTAGATATGTTATAATTTAAATAGTTAAGGAGTGCATACTATGTTAGATATAACTAATAATAAAAGTGAATTAACTAGTTATGGAGGATCTGAATTAAAAAAGACCTATTATATCGATAATCATAATCCAATAAGGGAAAAAAATATCTCTTATATTAATAATCAATATAGTAAATATTTTAGTCATCCTAATAAAGATTTAAAAAACGCTATTAAAATTCGATATGATTTAATATTATTACCAGCTTGGAAAGTGATTAATTATGAAAATTAAATATACCTTATTAAAAAAAGAAAATAATACTAATGCGAGATTAGGTAAAATAAAAACTAATTATGGTACCTATGAAACTCCAATGTTCATGCCGGTTGGAACCAATGCTACCGTTAAAACTTTGTCTCCTGAAGAATTAAAAGAAGTAAACTCTGGAATTATTTTAGCTAATACCTATCATCTATGGTTAAGACCTGGCGAAGATGTCGTAGCTAAAGCTGGGGGATTACATAAATTTATAAATTGGGATGGACCAATTTTAACAGATTCCGGAGGTTTTCAAGTATTCTCTTTAGCTAAACCTAAAGATATTACTGAAGATGGTGTTAAATTTAAAAATCAATTAAATGGTGATGAATTATTTCTTACACCAGAAAAATCCATAGAAATTCAAAATAAACTCGATAGTGATATCGCCATGTCCTTTGATGAATGTGTCGGATGGCCCGCTACTTATGAGTATTGTAAGAATAGTGTTGAAAGAACCTTAGCTTGGGCAAAAAGAGGTAAAAAAGTCTTTAATAACGAAAGACAAAGTTTATTTGGTATCGTCCAAGGTGGCGAATATGAAGACCTAAGACGCCATTGTGCTGAAGAATTAGTTAAAATGGACTTTGATGGTTACTCTATTGGAGGAACTAGTGTTGGAGAAGATAAACCCACAATGTATAAAATGGTATCCTATGCTACTAAATACTTACCCGAAGATAAAGTAAGATACTTAATGGGAGTAGGGGACCCAATAGATATAATTGAAAATGTCATAAGAGGTATAGATATCTTTGATTGTGTAAGCCCCACCAGACTTGCTAGACATGGCCACTTTTATACCAAATATGGTAAAAAGAATATCAAAAATGCCCAATATAAAGAAGACTTTACTTTACTTACCAATGATTGTGATTGTTATACCTGTAAACACTATTCCAAAGCTTATATAAGACATTTAATAATAGCTAATGAAACTCTGGGAGCTAGATTATTATCTATTCATAATATTAGATATCTAACTAAATTAACTGAAGATTTAAGAAACGCTATTAAAAATGATAATATTTTAGAATATAGGGATAATTTTATAAAAAATTATTATGGTGATGATTATGAATATAAAGAAATTTAATATATTATTAGTAATTACTATTTTACTAGTTTTAATAATTCCTTCTTCCTATGCGGTATATACAACCCATAATAATAGATTATATGAAGTATTAGATAAAAAAATAATTGAACAAGCCATTATCTGTTATAATAAAAAAGAATGTCTAACTAAAATTATTACTTTACAAGAACTATATGATAAAGGTTACTTACAAGAACAAATTGATCCCCTAAGTAAAGAAATACTTAATCCCAGTACAACAATTGATATTGAAAAAGAAGTAGTTAATCATTAACTATTTTTTTAAAATATATTGACGAACATAGGTTTGCAGATGTATACTTAATTTATGAGGTGATTTTAAATGCATAAAGAAATGAAATTACTTTAGTTATCTTAAAAAAAGGGTTATAATTTAGGTAGTGATGATATATGGATTATAAAGATAAATTTATTGAATATTTAAGAAAAGAAAGAAGATACTCAGAATATACTGTAAATGGTTATGAAGAAAATATAGATGAATTTTTAAAATTTTTAGGAGCAAAAAACCTAAATGTTTTAGAAGTAAGTAAAGATGATATTAGAAAGTATTTAAAATATTTAGATAACCTAAATTTAAAAAATTCTTCGATCTCAAGAAGATTAAGTTCTCTAAGAAGTTTTTATAATTATTTAGTTAGTAATAAAGTAATCTTAAATAATCCTATGAAACTTATTAAAAATCCCAAAAAAGAAAAGAAATTACCTAATTTTTTACAATATGATGAGTTTATGAAATTATTAGAAAGTATTAAAAATGCTGATGCTTTAAGTATTAGAAATAAACTAATATTAGAATTATTATATGCTACAGGTTTAAGAGTAAGTGAATTAGTTAATATCAAACTTAATGATATTGATTTAAATAATAAAGTTATTAAAACTTTAGGTAAAGGTAACAAAGAAAGATTAGTATATTTTGGGGATTATGCTAAAGATTTATTGAGCAAATATCTTCATAATGAAAGAAAAGAATTATTAAAAGGAAAAAATAATGAATACTTATTTATTAATAATCAAGGAGGACATTTAACTACTAGAGGAATTGAAGATATTATTGATAGAATAGTAAATGAAGCTTCCCTAAAACATAAAATAAGTCCCCATGTATTGAGACACACTTTTGCTACGCATTTACTGGATAATGGGGCCGATTTATTAAGTGTTAAAGAACTTCTAGGACATGAATCTTTAAAAGCTACCCAAATATATACCCATATTACGGAAGAAAGATTAAGAAGTGTTTACTTACATAGTCATCCAAGAGCAAAAAAATAGTGTAAAAATATGTCTAGATAGTGTTATTTTGTACAATATAAATATATACTTTTGATATAATAATTAGGTGATTAAAGGAGGAAATTATTATGGCAAAAAAATATGTCTATATGTTTAATGAAGGAAACAAAGACATGCGAGATTTATTAGGTGGTAAAGGTGCAAACTTAGCAGAAATGACTAATATTGGTCTTCCTGTTCCGCAAGGTTTTACTATTACTACTGAAGCATGTACTCGTTATTATGAAGATGGTAAAGAAATAGATGCTGATATTCAAGACCAAATTAATGAGTATATCGTAAAATTAGAGGGTGTTACCGGTAAAAAGTTTGGTGACGTAGAAAATCCTCTACTTGTATC
>CANQHW010000074.1 GCA_947623855.1 uncultured Bacilli bacterium
AAGTATTATGATGAATATTTAAGAGGAAAAGATGCGGTATATAAAGTTAATAAAGATTATAGTTTAAAGTTAGTTAAGGAAGAAGAAAGAGGAAATGATTTAGTTTTAGCTTTAGATATTGATTTATATACAGGTATAAATAATATTATAAAATATAATATGGTTAAAGCTAAAAAGGAAGTTAATACTAATTATTTTACGGATACGTATGTTTTGGTAAGTGATGTTAAAACAAATAATATTATATCTTTAAATGGGATAGAGATATTAAGTAATAATAAAGATTATAGTTTTAAGGATGTGAGTAGTAAGATATTTACTTCATCTTTTACTGTAGGTAGTGTAATAAAAGGAGCTTCACATACGGTAGGGTATTTAAATAATGCGATAGAAATTGGTAAGAAGATTAAGGATGGATGTATAAAATTATATAATGTTCCCGCTAAATGTTCTTTTAAAGATTTAGGGTATTTAAATGATATTGAAGCTTTAAAAATGAGTAGTAATTATTATCAATTTAATACTTTATTAAATGTTTTACAAGTTAGGTATAAACCTAATATAAAAATAGAAGTTACTGAGGATAATTTTGCTTATTATAGAAAAATATTTGGAATGTATGGATTAGGAAGTAAAACGAATATTGATTATCCAATAGAATATACAGGTTTAAAAGGAGAGAAAGTAAGTGCAGATTTATTATTTAACTTTGTAATAGGGCAGTATGATAATTATACAGCTTTAGGGTTACTTAGTTATATTAATACAATAGCAAATTATGGAACGAGAAAAAGTTTATCTTTATCTTTAAAAGATAATGAAATAATAGATACCGTGCCTTTAGATAAAGAATATTATGAAAGAATTATGGAAGGATTTTATGAAGTAGTAAATAGTGGAACAGGACTTGGTTATGCAGAGAAAGAATATAATGCGGTGGGAAAGACGGGAACTAGTGAAACTTATTATAGTAAAGATATAACTACTATTACTTCTTCTTATGTAATGTATATGCCGCGGGAAGACCCCAAGTATTCTTTAGTAGTTATAACTCCTAATATTGGGATAAGTAAACAAGATAAAATAAGTTTTGCTAATCGAAAGATGAGTAAAGAAATAAGTAAACTAATATATGAAAAGTATCTAAATAGTTAGTTTTTCCTTGAGTTTTTTGTGATGTTTTGTTATAATCTACTCATGTATTTAAACTTTAAATATTTAGAAAGAGGTTTTTTTATATGAGTAAAATTAAAATTTTTGCTTTAGGAGGTTTAAACGAATCAGGTAAAAATTGTTATGTTATAGAAGTAGATAAAAGTATCTTTGTTTTTGATTGTGGATTAAAGTTTGCAACAGAAAATTTATATGGGATAGATTATATTATTCCGGATTTTGATTATTTAATTAAAAATAAGGCAAGAATTAAAGGAGTTTTTATAACTCATGGGCATTATGAAAATATGGGAGGAGTAGCGGATTTATTAAGATCTATTCCCAAACTTAAAGTATTTGCGACGAAATTTACCAAATATGCGTTAATGGAAGCAGGGGTTAATGAAGAAAATATTGTATTAATTACTCCGCATCGTAAGATTAATTTTGGTCCGGTTAGTGTTTTTCCAATAAGTGTAAGTCATTCTTGTCCTGATGCGGTGATGTATGTGGTAAATACTAAGGATGGGGCGATATGCTATACGGGAGATTTTATTATTGATCCATCAATGAAGGGTCCTTATGATATGGATTTAGGAAAGATTGCTTATGTGGGTAAACAAGGAGTGTTAGCGCTTTTAAGTGAATCAACATTTAGTGAAAGAATTGGGCATACATCGCCACATCATCGCTTAACTGATTTTTTTAAGGATGTTATTATTCATCATCAAAATCGGATTTTAGGATTAGTTTTACCCAATCATTTATATACAATTCAAGAAATATTTAAAGCAGCAGAGGGAAGTAATCGAAAGATTGTCTTAATGGGACATCAATTACAAAATATTATTAATATTAGTAAAAAGGAAGGATATTTTGATTTTGATCCAAATATTTTAGGAGATTTATCTAATATTGATAATAAGGATACAATTTTACTTATTGCGGATGATAAAGAGATGCCTTATGCTAATGTAAGTAAGATATTAAATGGATATGATAAATTTATTAAACTTAAAAAAACGGATACGGTTTTATTTGCAGAACCAAGATATGATTCAACGGAAAAAACTTTAGTTAAATTAGAAAATGAGTTGGCGATGTTTGGGTGTGATATTGTAAGTATTCCTAAGGATAAAGAAATATTACATCATGCTTCTTCGGAGGATTTAATGCTAATGTTAAAATTAGTAGAACCAAAGTATTATATGCCTGTTAAAGGCGAATATAGGTATATGGTTAATAATGGGTTATTAGCAGAAGCTTTGGGCATGCCTAAGGATAATGTAATATTAAGACAAAATGGGGAAGTAGTAGAGTTTGTTAATGGAAATATTGTAAATAGTAGTGAGAAAGTACATATAGATGATGTTTTAATTGATGGTAAAAGTAATGATGATGTAGGAGATTTAGTTATTAAAGATCGAGAAATGTTAGGAGAAAATGGGATTGTTTTAGTAAGTGCAACTCTTAGCAAAAAAACGAAAGAAGTTTTAGTGGGACCAGAGATTACAACAAGAGGATTTATATATGTAAAAGACTCTAGTGAAATGATTGAGGAAATTAAAAGAATTAGTTTAGAAATTATTGAAAGAAATATTACACCGAATTTTGTTGATTATAATAATATAAAATTAGAAATTAGAGAAGAATTAGGAAGATATTTATTTAACGAAACAGAATGTAAACCAATGATTATTGCAGTTATTCAAGAAGTGTAAACTTCTTTTTAACTAGGGGAGAATTATATGGAAAAATTAATAATGTTAAAATATGGGGAATTATCTACTAAAAAAGATAATATTGGATTATTTTTAAAAAAATTAAAAGAAAATATTTTAAAGATATTAACTAATGATGAAAAAGTATATTTTGATAAAGGTAGAATGTTTATATTAAGTAAGGATATTGATAATACTATCGAAAAAGTTAGAAATGTTTTTGGAATTCATGAGTTAATTATAGCTTATAAAATTGAGACGGATTATGAATATTTAAAAGAAACGATAAAAGAATTAATTAAAGAAGTAAATTTTAAGACTTTTAAAGTGGTAACTAAAAGAAGTGATAAGGATTATCCAAAAACTTCTATGGAAATAAGTAAAGAAGTAGGAGCGGTGGTTCTTAAAAATACTTCTAATGTTAAGGTTGATGTAAATAATCCTGAAGTTACGATAAATATTGAAGTAAGAAGAGATGCTATATACATCTATTTTGATAGGATATCTGGTTTAGGAGGGTATCCAGTTGGGACATTAGGGAAAGGTCTTTTAATGTTATCAGGAGGAATTGATTCACCGGTAAGTGGATATTTAGCTATGAAAAGGGGAATAAAAATAGAAAGTATTTATTTTGAAAGTCCACCTCATACAAGTATAGAAACGAAAGAAAAGGTTTTAAGTTTAGCAAAAATTTTAAAAACTTATAATATAGAGATGAAAGTTCATATTATAAATTTAACAAAGATTCAAGAAGCTATTTATAAGAATATTCCAAATGAGTATTTAATAACGATTTTAAGAAGAATGATGTACCGAATTAGTGCAATAGTAGCTTCTCAAAATAATTGTAAAGTATTAATTAATGGAGAAAGTATTGGTCAGGTAGCTAGTCAGACTTTAACTAGCATGCGGGTGATAAATGAGGTTGTAAATATTCCGGTAATAAGACCTGTAGCTTGTTTTGATAAATTAGAAATAATTGCTTTGGCCAAAAAGATTAATACTTATGAAACAAGTATTTTACCATATGAAGATTGTTGTACGATATTTGTTCCTAAACATCCGGTAATAAATCCTTTAAAAGAAAAATGTGAAGAATATGAAAAATTAATTCCTTATAAAGAATTAATATATGAAGCTGTAAAAAATCATGAAGTTATAAAAATAGAAGAAGAAAATAAATATCAAGATTTATTATAGTATAATTATAAAATATTTTGTCATACTACTAATAGGTGAGTAGGTATGAAACAAACTAGTAATTATTATAAAAGCCCAGTATTTAAAGATTATTCTATTAAGAATGAATTAATGTATAATATGTTTAATGATTTTGCTTTAAATTATACTAAAAGAAAAGATACAACAAATATAGAAGAAATAATTAAACATAAATGTATAAGTAAGAAAAGTTAAGGTTGAGGTTTCGATTAGGGACCTCAATTTTTAAAATTTATTAAAGGTAAAAAATATTATACTTTCTTTTTTTAGGAAATTAATTTATAATTATACTAGGTGATGGTATGAACAATAAAGGATTTACATTGGTAGAGGTAATAACAGTAATAGCAATATTAAGTGTGATAGTGTTGATTGCAGTACCATCATATTTTGGGATAACAGATAGCTTAAGACAAAGAGAATATGATAATAAAGTAAAACAAATAGAGGTAAAAGCTACAGAATGGGCGACAGATAATAATATAACCGAAGATACAACAATAACTATAGCAAGGTTAGTAGATGAAGGTTATGTTAATATGGATGATGAAACAAGTGTTGATAAGAGAGTAATAAATCCTTTAAATAAAGAATCAATGGAATGTTATCACGTAGAGATAAAGGTAAGTAATACCGATTATAAGACAAAGGTTAAAGAAAGTACAGATTGTGAATTAAAGATATTAGAAGAACAAGAGAAGAATATAAAAGTAGTAGGATATGAAATAGATAGTAATACTAATACTATATTAAGTAGTGAAGAATTAAAGATGACAGGGAATGAATTAGAGTGGAGTGGGAAAGATGTATTACTAGTAACTAATGGCTTAATAGAAGAATATAGTAATCCTAAGAGTATAACATATAGTAGTGGATCAACAAGTGAAGAGAAAAAAGGATTAATGTATAATGGAGTATTTAAAGCGGGAGATAGAATAGATAATATAGAAAGTTATCAAAACTTATATATAGTAAGTGCAAGTGTTATACTAAAAAGTAAATATACCATAACATATGAATTAGAGACAGAAAGACCAAGGAAAACAGTGTTAGTAAAGATAGATAAAGAAAATCCGAATGGTAGTTATAGTATGTTAGAGAAGTGGGGGAAGAGTGAAACAAAGAAGGTACTGTTAAGTGGAAGTGATGGAGCAGGAAGTGGAGTAAAAGGATTTTATATAAGTGAGACGAATGATATAGGAAGAGCAGAATATAAAGAAGCAGTAAAAAATGAAGTAACGATAGAGAAGAAGATGGGGACATATTATTATTGGGTAGAAGATAAAGTAGGGAATAGAAGTTTAGAAGGAAATGTATTAAATGTAACAAATATTGATGATATAGCACCAGAGTGTAAATATACAGGGATGAATAGTAAATGGACCAAAGACCCAGTAACAATAACATATGGATGTAGTGATAATGAAAGTGGATGTACAACTCCAAAGAAAAGTGTAACATTTAGTAGTGGGGTACAAACAAGTTTTAAAATACCGGAATATGAGATAAGAGATGCGGCGGGGAATGTAACAAAATGTGGAGGAGAAGTAGTAGATGTATATTTTGATAGTGTAGCACCCCATTGTGAGATATCAAAAGATCATTTAGATACAGCAGATGGAGTAACGATAAGTGTAGTATGTGATGATAAATATAATGGAAGTAATGTAAGTGGGTTAGAAAATGATCCAACAAAAGATTATCCAAATCAAAAAGAGAGTAGAAGTTTTACAGCAAAAGATAAAGCGGGGAATACTACAACTGTAAGTATGGA
>CANQHW010000075.1 GCA_947623855.1 uncultured Bacilli bacterium
AAGATTTTAACTTATGTAATTCTAAATTATTAGCATATGCTACAAAATTATCATATACATTAAGATAATCAATATTACCCTTATTAATTATATTATTACCATCGACATTATATAATTCATAAGTTGTTTTTTGTGTTGTTTTATCATAAGTATTAATACCTATTAAATAATTATCATTATCTTTATAAGTATTAGTTATTTGTTTAGGAAAAGATACACTATATTTATTATCTTCGATATCTAAAGTTTGCCACGCTTCCGTTCCAAATAGAATATATAATTTAGTTTTTTCATCATATTTCATATAATCATAATTAAATGGTATTTTATTCGTAACTTTACCAAGGATTACCTGATCAATCCCCCATTTACCATTCTTTTTAACGATATACTTAGAGTTATCAATATAACCTTTTTCATCTTTTAAAATTGTATATCTTACCCCTTCATATTTGGCTATTATTCTACTAGCTTTAATATCAAATAAATAAGTAACTTTTTCTTCTACAGGAGTATTTTTACTTTTATAATCATCTACAAAAACATATCTTTTATCAATAATACCCATTTTATATATTTTATAATCTTCTTCATCATATTCTAATTTCTCATGTACTGCTATTTCACAATCTTCTTCACTATTAATACATTTATATGTTCCTAATAGTTCTTCTTCCTCATAGAAATATAAGATCCCATCTATTTTTTCTAATTTCGAAGAATTATAAGGTGCCGTATATTCTTCCATCTCTGGTAAATCTTCTTCATTATCCCGAATTAATTCATCATCCATTTTAATTTTACTCCAAAAAGGTGCTATTTCATTATCAGTTATAGTCTCTCTTCGGTATTCCCGATAAACCCATCCTAAAGAATAATACGTCTTTACGTAACCATCATCATATTCTTTTTCCCTAGTACTTATAGTTATTAAAGGTTTAATATTATTTTTAGAACGATTGTAATCAACTAAAAATAATACTAAATAACCAACAAATAGTATTAAACAACATATTTCTATAATTCTTCTTATTCTTTTATTCATTTCTATTCACCAGCACTATTTTAACATAATCAAAAAAAGAATTAAAGTTTAACTCTAATTCTTTACACGATATCTTCCTAATTTTTTAGGTATAACTGGTTGTTCATTTATCGCATCTTCCACAACTTTTTTACTTCTTTCTATCATTTGTTGCTCTAAAACATATTTTTTAAGATCTTCAAAAGCGGCTTTATAATCTTTAAATACTAATTTTAATTCAATTTTAGTAGGTTCTGTTCGTGATTTTAATTCTTCTGCTAAAAATTCATAATTTAAATTTTTTAAAGCATCGATTTCTCTTTCACAACCCGGATATGGTTCTTTTTGAATATCATCAATACATCTTGCAATATCTAAAGATAAATCTGCAATATCTTCTTTATCAATATCTCTTTTCTCCGACTTTTCCATAATAAGAACATCGTTCTTATCTTTTAAATTATCTAATACTTCATTATATTTTTGTTCTCCCATAAAATATGGTTTAAGATATAATTCGTATATTTTAGGTAGATTAAAAGCTAAACCTAGAGAAATAATTAAATTAACTAATAAGTTAATATGCGAAAATAATAAAATACTAGCAAATCCAATCCCAAACTTAATCCAACCATATTTTGTACTTTTTAATAACTTATTATTAATATAGTCTTTTCTTTTCATTTTAGTATTAGTATAACGCCCTTGAACTTCTACTTCTTCTTCTAAATAAGCGTTCTTAAAATAAGCAACATAATCTTCCTTATGGGAATCTAAATGCTTTTTAGCATTTATAATCTCTGCTCTTGCTAAATCATTCTCTTTAACTTTATTTAAATAGTCATCATCTGTAAGCGCATTTAGTTTATCCATATTTTTTTTAACTAAAGCTTCATTACCCCCAAATTTAAAATTAAATATTGTTTGTTTAAAACTATTCCATAAATTTTTTATTTCGTTCATAATAAAAACCCCCTCTTGTTACTAGCATTATAGCATATTTACACTTTTTTGTCAAATTAAAAGAAGTAAGTATTCTTACTTCCTTATTTACAAGTATAGCCATTATCTGCAAAATAATCTAAGATTTGTGCTTTAGTAAGCCCATCTTCATTTATCATTTTATCGAAATCACTTAAAATGATTTCTTTCTCTTTACATTCAACTTTATCATTATCACTAGTTATATTATAAGCACTACATAAGCTTTTTATAGCATCTTTACTATCACTACTCATAGTCATAGTAGCAGTAGTAACTTTCTTATTTTTAATTTTTACATCTACTACTGTAAGAATTTTTTCTCCTACAAAATTACTTTCAACTTGACATTTAAGATTTTCTTTTTTATCACATCCAGTTAAAATTATCAACCCTACTAAAACTAAAATTATTTTCTTCATAAAATCCTCCTTTAAAATACTATAATCAATAATACCGCCATAACTACAGTTATAATATTACTAACTAATAATATATTTCTTAATAACTTACTCTTTAATTGTACAATATTGTGACGTTTATTACAATAACAATATATCCCAATTTCTAATAACAAACTAAATAAATTAAATCCTAAAATATAAATAATATTTTTTCCAAAATTATAATTAAAACTACTTAAAACTTGGGTATATATAACTGGTATAAAATTAACTAATAAAGCACTGATAATTATTATTCCTGTTAATTTCACTAAGTGTATATAATTCCTATGCTCTGTAATTTTTTTTATTTCTTTATTAATTGTGTTATTTAATCTTTGACTCATACCATTATATTTATTATTCTTTATAATTTTATATATTTCTTTTATACTTAAAAGAATTCCTAGAATTGCTATTAAATAAATATAAACTTTAAATTTCAACAAATTAGCTAAAACTAAATAAATAATCATTAAAATACTTGTTAAAGCAAAATTAATTAAAGCATATTTTAAACTTAATTTCTTTTTATTATCCAACCATATATTTAAAATTATTAAAAAAGATAAAATTAAAAGAGGATTTAGAGCATTAACTATTCCTAAAAAAATAGTAACTAAATTTATACTCCAATTAAAATTTTGAATATGAAAATAATTATAAATATTATCATTTTCTTTTAAACAATTATTAGTATCTTCATTTCTTTGAATAATACTAATTAAGTTACAAGAATCATTCGTTTTATATGCTTCCAAAGTTTTAACAATATTAATTTTTTCTTCTTTATCAAAATCACTAAAATAATTACTACCTATAACAAGTAACGGGAAACTATTGTTCTTAATTTTTAAAACTTCCTTCACTTTATCATATAAATCTTTATTATCTTTAATTGTTAAAACAATTAATTGCGTATAGGGACTTTTACTATTTTCTTCTTCTAACCATTTATTTACTTCATCACATTTTTTACAGTCATCTCTAACAAATAAATAAGAATTAACATTCTTATATTTACTTGATGATGTTACCAACGCTTTTGTACTAACGGGTATAAAAAGCAGCACTCCCATAATTATATATAATATTTTATTTTTCATACGACCTCCACTACTTCAATAACTTAATATAAGGCGTAATTTAAAATCACGCCCTATTTTTAAATTATTGAAATAATTTATTTAATTATTAACCTTCATTTTCTGTAGCATCTAATTCGAAGTTAATAGTTATTGATCCATGCCCTTCAACATATATAGTTTGTTTAACTTTATGATCATATTTAGTTTCATCATCATAAGCTGCTCCAGCATTATAGTCTAAATAAACTCCATATGTATAAACATTATTATCAATATTACCAGCTATAGTATCTAATGCAACATTACCGTATTGATCATAAATATAAATATTACCATCAGTAATTGCATTATTACCATCATAAAGTTTCATTACTATAGCGTGCTTACCATGACCAGATTTTAATTTAATAGTGTACTCACCATTTTCATTTAAAGTAGCATTTAAATCAGCAGCATAGCCATCTTGTTTAAAGACAACTTTAATGTCACCACTTTCAGGGTCAAGATTTTTGATAGATAATTTTTTATCTACTGGAGTTAAACCAGTATTAATCGTATATACACAGCCATCATATTTAACTTCTATAACACTACTAGAATTTTTAACAGCAGCAACAGTTAATTCAGCAGTAGCAACATACAATACCTCGTCTTTTACATAGAATACTGGTAAATTTAAGAAAACATTATTACCAATACCAGTTTTATGAGGTGTATTATCATATTCCTCATTATTAATTAAAATGCTATCTATATTAGAATTAGCAACCCTAGCAACTTTGGTATAAACTTTTGCAAATGTTGTCTCATCTAATTCATTTAACTCAATTAAATCTATAGCACCACCTTGGGTATTTTGTTTTTTATTATTATATTCAGTATTTAAATTATTTAAAGCAGTTGCATTCTCACTTTGTGTATAAACTACTTCATCAGTTGTTTTATCATCAGTTGTTTCAATAACATAGTCAACTTTTAATTCATTAACTACAGCTCTCGAACTACCATATTCAACATGCTTATCAGCAGGAATTCCATTTCCAGTATTAGCTTTAATATCAGCTTTAATACTTTCAATTAACCCATTATTTATAACAACCTCAAAATTACATTGTTTATTAAATAAATCTTTATCAAAAGTTATTCCATTAGTATATTTAGCTAAGGCAGCATTTAAGTTAGACTTATTAACTGAAACAATTAAACATTTTTTACCTTCAACTTGAGTAGAACATGTCTTAGCAGTAGTAACAGTTTCGTCAGTAATAATTTTAAACCAATTAATCTTATATTGAACTTCGCTAGTTAATATACGTTCACCTGTAGTAATTGTTGTATTATCAGTAACATTTAAGCCTTTAACTTCGGTATTGCGATACGCTGTAATAAATTCACCTAACATATCAAGCTTAACATCGCTAAAATCAAAATATAATGTTTGTTTATCATATTCTACCTTAGCAGTACCTTCACTATATTCAATTTCCATAGTAATTAATGTGTTTTTAAGTTTTTTATTTTCGGTAGCTATTTCATGTAAAATATTTATGTAACCTGTACTATCAATTTCTTTAAATTCTTTTGAATTTTCTTCTCTCGTATATGAAACTGAATTATCACCATTTGTAGCTTTAAGTGTTATTTTGCTAATAGCTTTTGGATTACTTACTTTAACACTAAATGGAACACTATATGTCTTGTGAGGTTCACCATAGTAGTCAACTGTTTGTTCATTAGCAAAACCTTTTGCTTTATATACAGTTCTACCAGTTAAATCTTTAGTTTCAACTATATCGATTTTTCCACTAGTTTCATAGTCGTAGCCCTCGTAACCATTTTCAAATAATTTAGCAACTTCCTCGCTAATATTTTCAACACTTGTTTTAGTTTCTCCGTGTAAAGTAACACCAGTATAATCAACTAAATAGGAAACTTTATTATGTTCTGAGCCGTATTCAACATCAACTCTTGCATATCTATATTGAGGATCAGCTACAACATGAGTAATTACGTCTTCACTATAATCAGGATCAGTTAATCTTGTCTCATCAATAGATGTAACCACACTATTTTCTTGTATGGCACCTTGACTATCAACTCCATTAGTAATTGTGATCATAGTTCCAGCTGGAACTCTTTTTAATAATGGATTGATATTTGCATCAAAATTAGCTTTCGCAATATAAGCAAAGAAGAATTTTTCAGAAGAATCAAATCCTAAAGATTCATCAAGTGTTTGTTCATATAAATCACCGATTACGGTAAATTTTTTAGCAAATGTAGCATCTCC
>CANQHW010000076.1 GCA_947623855.1 uncultured Bacilli bacterium
ATATTCATTTTTAATTAAACGTAATTCCGTTTTCATAACATGTTTTAAGGCTTCTTCATTATTTAAAATTTGTTCCCAAATATGCATTTTTTTCTCTAAATCAGCCATTTTTTCTTGAACTTCTAATATATCAGTATTGGTTAAACGATATAGTTGTAACATGACGATAGCTTCCGCTTGTTCCATGGTAAAGGAAAACTCTTTAACTAAGTTTTCTTTGGCATCGCTTTTATTTTTCGAAGCTCTAATGACTTTGATTACTTCATCCATAATGCTTACGGCTTTCATTAAACCATCCAAAATATGATGTTCTTTTCGCGCATGCTCTAAATCAAACTTGGTTCGATTCGTAATTACTTCTTTTTGATAAGCAATATAAGCATCTAATATTGGTAAAATTCCTAAAGTCATCGGCCGTTGATTAACAATCGCCACCATATTATAACTATATGCTATTTGCGCTTCCGTATTTTTAAAGAAATAATTCATAATAAGTTCCGGATTAGCATCCTTCTTTAAATCAATAACAATTCTTAAGCCATCTCTATCCGTTTCATCTCTTACTTCCGCAATTCCATCAATTTTTTTATCAATTCTTATCGCTTCCATTTTATAAACTAAAGCTTGTTTATTTACCTCAAAAGGGATCTCAGTAATTATAATTTGCGTTTTCCCTTTTTCTTTAACAATCTCATACTTACATCTTACAATTACTTTCCCTTTACCACTCGTAAAAGCCTCAACAATCCCCGTTTTCCCTTCTACAATTCCCCCAGTTGGAAAATCTGGTCCTTTCACAATTTCCAAAATAGTTTCTAAACGGCAATTGGGACTTTCAATTCTTTTTATCGCCGCATCAATTATTTCCCCTAAATTATGTGGCGGAATATTGGTCGCATAACCCGCACTTATCCCATTAGCTCCATTAACAAGTAAATTTGGAAACTTTGCTGGTAAAACCGTTGGCTCTAAAAATCTATCATCAAAGTTTGGTGCCCACGTTACCGTATTTTTATCTAAATCTTTAACTAGTTCGCTACTAATCTTAGCTAATCTAGACTCCGTATACCGATAAGCTGCCGCCGGATCCCCATCCATCGACCCATTATTACCATGCATCTCAATTAAAGGAGTTGATTGTTTCCACCATTGGCTCATTCTTACCATCGCATCATAAACCGAAGAATCTCCATGAGGGTGAAACTTACCTAAAACTCCTCCTACGGTATAAGCACATTTAATATATGGTTTATCATAAGTATTATGTTCATCATACATATAATATAAAATTCTTCTTTGTACCGGTTTTAGTCCATCCCTAACATCCGGAATAGCTCTTTCTTGAATAATTGCCTTAGCATATGACCCAAACCTATCTCCCATTATATCTTCTAGAGAGTAATCTTCTATTCTTTTAAGTACACTTTCCATAATCTTTACCTCTCAATACTATAATCATCTTCTAAAGTAAATATAACATTTTCATTAATCCACTCTTTTCTTGGCTCTGCTTTATCCCCCATTAAAATATTTACTCTTTTCTCGGCCAAAGAAGCATCCGTAATATTAACTCTAATTAAACTTCTACTATCCGGATTCATCGTTGTTTCCCATAATTGATCTGGATTCATTTCTCCTAATCCTTTATATCTTTGAATCGTCGCTTTCGCATTATTCTCTTTCTTTATTGCTTCTAATTCTTCATCACTCCAGGCATATAACTTCTTTTTTGGATATTCAATTTTATATAATGGAGGACACGCAATATAAAGTTTCCCCGCTTCAATTAAAGGTCGCATAAACCGGTAAAAGAAAGTTAATAAAAGTATTTGAATATGGGACCCATCAACATCCGCATCCGTCATAATAATAACTTTATCATAATTAGAATCCTCTATAGTAAAATCTGCTCCCACTCCTGCTCCAATAGTATGAATCATTGTATTAATTTCCTCATTTTTTAATATCTCATCCATCGAAGCTTTCTCACTATTTAAAACTTTACCTCTTAAAGGTAAAATAGCTTGAAACTTTCTATTTCTTCCCCCTTTAGCGGAACCCCCTGCTGAATCTCCTTCCACTAAGAATAACTCATTAATTTGCGGATTTTTCGCACTAGCCGGAGCTAACTTACTAGATAAGTTTTTCTCTAATTTACTCTTATTTTTTCCATTTCTTGCTTCTTCGCGCGCTTTTCTAGCTGCTTCTCTTGCTACCTTACTCTTTTGCGCTTTCATAATAATATTGGTAGCAATCTCTTTATTTTCTTCTAAATAAAATTTTAAATTTTCATAAACTACACTTTCCACTACACTTCTTGCTTCCGGTGTTCCTAACTTCCCCTTAGTTTGCCCTTCGAATTGTAACAATTCTTCTGGTATTTTTAAACTAATAATCGCTGTTAAACCCTCTCTTACATCGCTACCTTCAAAATTACTATCTTTTCCCTTTAATAAATTATTTGATTTAACATAATCATTAAAAGCTTTCGTAATTCCCGTTTTAAATCCTACTTCATGGGTTCCCCCATCACTAGTTTTAACATTATTAACAAAAGATAAAATCGTTTCTTGATAAGTATCCGTATATTGCATGGCAATATCGACTTCAATCTTTTGTTTAGTAGAAGAAAAATTAATAACCTTATGTAAAGCTTCTTTATTTTCATTAATATATTCTACAAAATTAATAAGACCATTATCATAACAATACTCTACTTCTTTTTGATCTTCTTCATCCTTAACTGTTATCTTAAGACCATTTACTAAAAAAGCACTCTCTTGCATTCTTTCGGCAATCGTTGTAAAAGAAAAATGGGCATTCTTAAATATTTCGTAATCCGGTAAAAAA
The DNA here is from genome assembly GCA_947623855.1 of uncultured Bacilli bacterium. Lineage (GTDB taxonomy): Bacteria > Bacillota_I > Bacilli_A > RF39 > UBA660 > CALWAM01. The sequence continues at coordinate 2,851 of CANQHW010000076.1, forward strand.
GTCACCACTGTTCCCGTTTTCTTAGTTTCTCCAATTGTTTTTAAAGGTGATTCTACTTTTCCCCCATCACAAAATCTAATATTACTAATTTTTCCATCGCGGTATATTGTAACATCCATTCTCTTACTTAAAGCATTAACTACCGAAGCTCCAACTCCATGCAACCCTCCTGATACTTTATAACCGGCATTTTCAAACTTTCCTCCCGCATGTAAAACAGTATAAATAACCTCTGGGGTCGATTTACCCGTCTTATGCATTCCAATTGGAACACCCCGTCCGGAATCTTCAACCGTAATACTTTCATCTTTATTTATTGTTACTTTAATACTATTACCATAACCATTGATTGCTTCATCAATTCCATTATCTACAATTTCCCAGACTAAATGATGCAGTCCTCTTTTATCCGTCGACCCAATATACATACCAGGTCTTTTTCTTACTGCTTCTAAACCTTCTAAAACTGTAATAGAATCTTCATTATAATTTTGGATATTTGCCATACTTATTTTCACCTTTACTTATTTTATCAAAAAAAAAGTCCCAAAACAAGGGACTTTACAATAATTATGCGTCTTATTTTAATGAAAATGTCTCATTTTCAATATTTTCAAAACTTGGAGTATTAACTTCTTCTTTTTTATCTTCCACCGGTTCTACCTTTTCTACTTTAATCCCATTAGGAGCTGAAGCAAACTTCGGCATTACAATATCCGGAACCTTCATCTTGACCGGTTCAAAGACTTTTTCTTCCTTAACAACCTTTTCTTCTTCCTTATTTAAATACACATTATCTGTAGTATTATTTTCTACTTTAATAGTTTCTTCTTCATTTTCTAATAAAGGTTTCTCCTCAGCTTGTAACTCACTTGCAAACCTCTTTAACTCTTCTAAATTAATCGCCGGAATATCCTCTTCTTTCGTAAATACATCCTCTGCTTTTATCTCTTCTTTTCCTTCAGTAGCACTCTCTTTATTTACTTCGGCATCTAACTCATTCTTTAAAGATTCTGCTAAAGCTGCAAAATCAATATTAACCGTCGGTTCTTTAACCTCTTCTTCCGCCGTCTTTAAATCTGCAAAACTAAAATCCGTTGTTTTAAAATCATCAACATTTTCTTCTTTAATTTCTACTTCTTCTTTTATTTCTGGAGTTGAAGTTACACTTGCTTCCGCAATAGGTACTTCTTTTTCTTCTATTGTAGGAACAATTTCTACTTTTTCTTCTTCGACTTCAGGGATTTGCAATTCTTGTTTTGGTTCTTCTTCTTTGAAGGCGAAGCTTTCACTGGGAATTTTATCATCTTTCTCCTGGATCTCTTCACTTCGTTTTTTAGCATCTTTTAAAGCCATTATTAAAACTATAATAAATAACACTGTTAAAAAAGCAATAGTTACAATCAAACCAATTCCAAAATATTCGTTATTAAATAGTTGCGTCATAAAACACACACCTTAAACCCTTCTATCCTATATATTACTTTACCATACTATATTTTATAAATCAAGTCTAATTTTATTCCTAGTGTCAATAAAAAATAACAAGATTACATATATCTTGTCATTTGATTCATAACTTGTCTTACTTGCTTTTGACTTGGCTTTCTTCCCATACTACTCATCATTACTTCAATCATCTTCTCATTAATAGGAGGATTTTTCTTAAGTTCTTTTTGCATTAAATGTTTAGCAACTAAAAATCCAATTACTAAACCAATTATAAGACCAATTACTATATATAAAATATCTAACCACATAAAATAATCTCCTTTTCTAAATCTATTTTACTAAATATTTATTTTTTAAGCAAGAGAAGATAACCAAAAATAATCTTTATTCTTAAAATCACAAGCAAAATAATTACTATTTTTTAACTCTTTTAAAAAAGAAGGATGAATCGTTGTCGTTTCTAAAGTTAAAAAAGCCTTATTAATTGCTAAAGTAGTCTTCTCATTACTATAATAATTATTAATCATATGTAAATTATTAAACTTTGTATAATATTGATTATTTTTAAATTCATTAAAAATATTAATATTTAAATTTTTCTTATCTATCGGTAATGCTACTTTTTCAAATATAGCTACCCCTATACTATAATCTTGTTGTTTTAAATAATATAACTCTTCTAAAGTTTTATATAAATTATACGGTAACTCTCTTGTAAGAATCGCAAACTCTTGATTAATATTAAAAATATAAAATTTTCGCATAAATAAACTCCTTTATATAAGAAGTTTAACATACCCCTCTTAAAAAAAATGTCGGATTATTTAAATATTTCCAACATTTTTTCTAAAACCGTTTGAAAAGTAAACCCAAAATGATTTAAAACTTCCTCTTTATGTCCACTTAATCCAAAAGTATTTACTCCAATAATATTTTCCTCTTTCGTAAAACTAGTCCAAGAAGCCGGATGTGATGCCTCAATCACCGCAATCTTAACATTTGGTGGTAATATTTGCTCTTGATATTCTTTACTTTGACTTCTAAATATTTCGATCGAAGGCATACTTACTAACCGAATCTTTTTCCCTCGAATAATTAAATCATTAACAACCTTTAAAGCTAAAGATAACTCACTTCCCGAAGATATAATAATCCCCTCACAAGCACTTTCTTCTCCAATAACATAAGCTCCTAAAGCAACTTTAGCACCATCTGTTCCTTTAATAATTGGTAAATCACTTTTAGATATAACTAAAGCACTTGGACTTTTTTTACTCATTATTGCTTCCCAACACCCAATTACTTCATTTATATCCGCTGGCCGATATACAAATAAATTAGGAATACTTCTTAACATTAATAATTGCTCTACCGGTTCGTGCGTTGGACCATCTTCTCCTACTCCAATAGTATCATGCGTATAAACATAAGTAACCG
>CANQHW010000077.1 GCA_947623855.1 uncultured Bacilli bacterium
TCTAAACGGCTTCATAATGAAGCAAGGAGTAATTAAATTACTCGGATATATCTTATCATATTACTTTTTAAAAGTAAATATGTTTATACCTTTCTTTTTAAAATACGTTTATTAATATCAAAATCAGTAGTATGATTATATAAATTAATAGAGAATTCATTGTTGATAAAGGGTTTGTTATTCACAATAATTAGTTCTTTAACTATAACATTACTAATTTTACCATAGATATCCATATTAAATATTAAATCAAGAAAACCTGGATAATAAGCATAAGGGGCGTGATATAAATCAGACATAGGCAAGATATAAAGTTTAAAAAATTTTTGGGGTACAACTTTTAATTCATGGCTGTGGCCCAAAAGCATAAATTTATTGTTATTAGTAAGTGGAAAACCTCCTTGATAACTACTATCACATAATTTATGTTGTAAATGGATATAATCGTTTTGAATTTTTAGAGCTTGGTAGCCATAACCAATTACGGCAAAATCTACGCGGTCACGAGCAATTAAGGGAGCAATATCTTGGTTATGATATTTTAAACTATGTCTTTCGTGATTACCTAATAAAACTAAATAATTAATATAGGGATCCATAGGAAAGTTATAAGAAAGAAAAGATAGCTGTTCTTTTAGATTCATATTACGAGCATTAATATTCATATGTTCCCCATCGATTAAATCTCCCAATATTAATCCTACGTGAATACTTTCTTTTTTCATATAATCAGCCATAATATGGGCGTAGGTTATATCACTAGCAATATTACCTAAGTGATAATCAGCAGAAGCGATTAAGCGAATGCTATCTAAGTTAGCAACATTATATAAAGTATAGTAAAGTTCTTGATTGTTATAAGTGAAGAATAAATCACCATCATAGGTTACTTCTTTACGAAGATGATAATCTTTTAAATAAAAGGATTTTAAGATATTACTTAGTTCTTGTTTACTTATTTTATGTTTATAACAGATAGTATTTATCGTTTCTTCATTTAAAAGATCTTTAATTATTGCATTTTTTTGGGGACCATTCATATTACACCTCTAAAATCTAAAATAGATAAAGGGATTGTAAGTTCCAATAGCTATTTCCATAATTGCTAAAATTAAAATAATTAATAATAAACTATCTTTTAAAATAGGTTTTTTATTTAAGAATTTAGCTAGTTTTTCTAAAGGCATAGCAAATATAATACCTAGTACTATTGCAAGTATGGCATTAACTGTTAAAAGTCCCGAATACGCATATAAACTTAGGTTACCTAAGCCATTTAAACCTATCATGGATTTTAAGATATTACCAATCTCAGTTATGCTTTCACTTCGAAAGAATACCCAACCAATAATTACAATTAATAAGGTATAGATATGTCTTAAAAAGATAGGAGTTTTTTCTAAATACTTAGTTAAGAATAATTTTTCGATTAATAAAATTAACCCATAATATAAACCCCATAAAACAAAGTTCCAAGCAGCACCATGCCATAAGCCCGTTAAAGCCCAAACAACTAAGATATTAAAGATAAATCTTCCTTTTTTAACTCTATTTCCTCCTAAAGGAATATAAACGTAATCTCTAAAGAAACTACTTAAAGATATATGCCATCTTCTCCAAAAGTCCGTTACGGAATTAGCAATATAAGGAAAGTTAAAGTTTGCTAAGTATTTAAATCCTAAAATTCGTCCAATACCTATCGCCATATCAGAGTATCCTGAAAAATCATAATAGATTTGTAAGGTATAAGAAAGCATACCAAGCCAAGCTCCAACTAAACCATAGGTAGTTGGTTCATAAGAAAAGATGGTTGTGGCAACTAAGCCGACATTATTGGCAATTAAAACTTTTTTACCAAGTCCTTTAATAAATCTTCTGATACCATAAGCTATATCTTCTTTATTTTCTTTTCTTGCTTCTAGTTCTTTTTCCACTGTTTTATATCTTACTATCGGACCGGCGATTAATTGCGGAAAAGCTAAGATATAACAACCTAAAGTTAAAATGTTTTTTTGAACACTTACGTTTTTCGTATAAACATCAATAACATAAGATAAAATTTGGAAAGTATAAAAACTAATCCCGATAGGTAAGATGATATGTTGTAAAGGAATACTCGTATGGAATAAAGTATTGGTACTACTTATAAAGAAGTCGGTATATTTAAATATCCCTAAAATACCTAAATCAAAGATAATACTTAAGATAAGATATAATTTTTTATGTTTTTCCTTACTTATTAAAATTGCTAAATAATAATTTACAATCACACTTAAGATAACTAAGAATAGGAAAGTTTCACCACCCCAAGCATAGAAAGCAATACTAAATAAAAGAATGACTAAGTTTCGTAAATTTCTTTTTTTAACGATAAAATAACAAAGGAAAAATAAAGGTAAAAAGATGAATAAAAATATTAATGATGAAAATTCCATTATTTACCTCCTAACTTTTCTAAAATCCCATAATTATATTGATCAAAAAGGGTTGTTTGGGTTTCCATAAGGATTAAAACTTTATCAATTTGTTCTTCTTCTAAAAACTTTTCATAATCTATTGCATCAATATAACGGGGATTTAGGGTAATCGTCTTTTTAAAACTATTAGCGAAGATATAATCTAGTTGCCATGAATAAGAATCTCCGATAATCAGTAAGTTTTCTTCTCCCTTAGGGTTATTATAGTAAACATAAGGATACATGCCATCAAAGAAAGAAACATAGTAATCATAAAATATCTCTTTTCTTTTGGTTACTGTTAAAGGTTTAAAGTGACTATCTAATTTACTCGCAACTAACTCACTTGGTTTTAATAAAGAAGCATTATCAAGATAAGTTAAGTAATCATGATTTTTAATATTCCCACTACTTTTCGCAATACTACCATGGTACTCGATATCCTCAATAGTCTTAACTTCTAAATTAAGAGGAGTTTTATTTAAAAGTGGCATAATTATTTCATAACCCATCTTTGCTCCATAAGCATTCCAATGGTGATCGGTATGATAAAATAAATCTTGGTATTCATTTTCATTTACATTTAATTCGAATAATTTAATCTTTGGGTTTAATTTAGTTTTAAATTCATCAAGAAAACTACTCATATTTAAAACTGCCATATTACGATCTAGGAGATTTTGAAACTCATATCTATTGGGTAAAAAGATGGTTGTATCTTTAAGTAAGCCGATTTTATTATATAAGTTTAAGAGTTCATTAAATCTCTTCTCTAATACTTGTTTACTTAAATTATTTTGGACGATATAATAATTACTATCTATATTTTGATATATATACTCTTTATCACTATTAGTTCCTAAGTAGGTAAAATCATGTCCCGTAACATCATATAAAAACTGATTAGTATTATTTTTTAAACCCCGATAATAAATATTTATTTGATTAGCAAGAGGAAAATAATTAGTTGTTAAAGTTTCAACTTTATTTTTTAAATTATAGATTTTAGCATCAATACTATTTTCGTTTTTAAGATTATATGAATTAGTAAAATTATTAATAAGAATGCCTTTATGAAGCAAGAAAAAATTAAGGGGATATAAAATAAATATTCCAAATAATATGCTAAAGAAACCAATAATTATAAATTTATCACTATTTTTTTTCATATTATATTAGACATTGAAACGGAAGTAGCAAATATCTCCGTCTTGCATTATATAGTCTTTCCCTTCTAAGCGTAATTTACCACTTTCTTTAACCGCTTTTTCATTTCCTAATTCTTCTAAATCATTAAAACTTGTAACTTCGGCTTTGATAAATCCTCTTTCAAAGTCACTATGGATAATCCCTGCACAAGCAGGAGCTTTCATCCCTTTTTTAAATGTCCATGCTCTTACTTCATCTTTTCCTACGGTAAAGAATGTTTCTAATCCTAAAAGATTATAGGTGGCAAAAATTAGTTTATCCAAACCAGCATATTCAATACCTAAATCTTGTAAGAAAGCTTTGCGCTCTTGTTCACTTAATTCAACTAGTTCACTTTCCATTTTGGCGCACATTACAATAACACTAGCATTATCTTTCTCGGCGTATTCGGCAACTTTTCTAGTATAAGCATTTTCTCCTAAAACGGCATCATCTTCATTAACATTCGCGGCATAGATAAGGGGTTTTAGGGTAATAAAATTAAAGGACTTTATCGCTTCTAATTCGTCTTCTGAAAATTCTACTTGTCTTAGAGGAATATTTTGGTCTAGAGATTTTTTAGCTTTCGTTAAAGCATTAAGTTCTAAGACGGTATCTTTATCTTTAGTAGTTTCGGCTTTTTTTTCAATTTTCCCAATTCTATTTTCCACTATTTCTAAATCAGCAAGGATTAATTCAACATTGATTATTTCAATATCTCTTATGGGATTTACTGCTCCTTCAACGTGGATAATATCGGCATCATCAAAGCATCTTACTACTTCTACGACGGCATCTACTTCACGAATATGGGATAAGAATTTATTACCTAAACCTTCCCCTTTACTAGCACCTTTAACTAAACCCGCAATATCGGTAAATTCAAAAGTGGTCGGGATTGTTCTTTCTGGGAGATATAAATTTTCTAAAAATTCTAATCTACTATCGGGTACGGTTACTACTCCGACATTGGGATCTATTGTGGCAAAAGGATAATTTGCTGCTAAAATATTTTTCTTCGTAATTGCATTAAATAAAGTAGATTTACCAACATTTGGTAATCCAATAATTCCGGCTTTTAAAGACATAAACCATTCCTCCTTAACTTATAAAATTATTATAATAAAAAAACGATACTCTTTCAATCGTTTTTTAAAGCCTTTATCTAATATTGGTAAACTCTAATAGTTTCATAAACATTCTTATAAATAGAGAAGATAATCCTTCTTTTTTAAGTTTTTTAATTTGGATTCTTTTTCGTCCAATATCCATATCACTAAAAATTATATTGGCGATTTGTTCTTTTAAGGTTGTTTTAATTGGTAAGTCATTAATAATGGAATCGATATCATCATTGATAATTCGTTCGGCATCAATTTCAATATCTTTACCTTTACAATTTACGGTTAATTGTTTAGTAGTTGGAACATCGGATACACATACGACGAAGTCATTATCTTCGACATAGGATTCACAGATGATTTCTTCACCACCGACATAGGCTTTTACATTTTCGGCTGCCCGGGTATTTCTAAATCTGATTCGGTAATCTCTTAAATCCGGGATTATACCACTTTTACCTTCTAATGGTCTTATAATTAAAGTATAGTTATTGGCTAAATAGTTATATTCAATTCGCGTTATTATATAATAACCATCTTCATATAAGCTACTATAACCATCATCTTCATATAAATCATAAACGTTAGATTCACCGGGGAAGACGTGGAGTTCCATAGATCTTGGAGGATTGGTAACATTAATATTTTCTTCTAAATCGGCCATTGGAATAATAGTTCCCTTTTTAGCAAAGACGGGATAATCTTCATCTTTATAGAAGATTACATAGCGTTTATCACCTAAGAATTTTTTACCGGTTTTAAAATCATACCAAGTACCAGCGGGTATATAGATTCGTTCTACACTTCGGTTCATTACTTTATCTTTCGGAACAGTAATGGGAGCAACTAGAAGTTCACTACCAAAATAATATTCATTTTTATATTCTACTTCATCATAAATACCAGGGGTTTTATAATACAATGGTTGAATTATGGGAAGAGCATATTTACTATATTTAAATCCTTCG
>CANQHW010000078.1 GCA_947623855.1 uncultured Bacilli bacterium
AGAATAAGATTACTATATATTTTAAATGGAAAAATATTAGGAAAAGTAAAAAAAAGATGGTTTTTAAAAAAAACAAAAAATAAGAAAATGAAGAAATTCAAAAAATATAAAAAAGATACAAAATTAGCAATAAAAAAATGTATTAAAAAAATAACAATAGAAAATACCTATTAAAGCTAGGTATAATCTAACAAAAGTATTAAATTAGCTCCCCACTAGATGTTGGAGAGCCATTAAAAAATGCTAAACCCTTAGCATTTTTTTCTTTCCTTACAATCTTTAAATAAACAATTTTCACATAAAGGATTCTTACTTTTACAAGTATATCTGCCAAATAAAACTAATTGATGATGAACTCTACTCCATTTTTCTTCCGGTACAATCTCCATTAATTTTTTCTCAATCGTTAAAACATCATCATTTCCATCCACTAAACCCAAGCGTTTACTAACCCTAGCTACATGAGTATCTACTGCTAAAGCTGGCACTGCAAATAAATTAGATAATACTACATTCGCTGTCTTATGCCCTACTCCTGGTAAACTCTCTAAATAAACGCGATCATTAGGAACCTTTCCTCCATAATTATCTACTAACGACTTAGCAATCTCTTTAATATAATAAGACTTTCTCGTAAATGTTCCACAAGGTCTTATAATATCTTCAATATCTTTTAAAGAACACTTAGCTAAAGCATAAATATCATACTTTGAAAATAACTCTTTCGTAACCATATTTACTCTTTTATCCGTACACTGAGCACTTAATACTACCGCAATTAATAACTCATAATCCCTCTTATAATTTAACTCGCATCTCGCATCCGGATACATCTTATCTAAAACTATCCAAAACTTATTCATCATCTTCCAACCAATTATAATCAAATATCTCTGTATTACTTAATTCTTTTTCCTTTCTCCTACTATTTTCTACTTCATCCATCGTCTTATAACCTTTCTTATGCCACTCATATAATATCTTATCAATATACTTAAGATTCGTCGCTCCATTATATACCGCTTCTTTTAACGCCCCTAAAATAAGCTCTTCACTATATTTACTATCTAACCATCCATTAATTATCTCATATTCTATCGGTGATAAAGTTCTTACAAACTCTCTTTCAAAAGCATCATATATCTTTGTTTCATAATCCTTAACTTCTTTTTCCCTCTTTACTTCTTCTAAACATCTCTCTAAATTATCTAAATTAATCGTTTCTACTATTTTTCCCTCTAAATCTTTCGTAGTATCTAAAGTAACCAACTTATTCTTTAATAAACTATCAAACGAACTCATAACTTTTTCTATATCTAAATTAGTACATAACGCTATATTTTCTACATTAAACTCTTTAGAATAACTATTTATTAAATATACTAATACTAAAAAATCATTTAAAGATAACTCATAATTTACTATAACTTTTAATAAATTATTATCATAAACAAAATACTTATTCTTCATACTTTAACTTCCTTTCATTATCTTTTAAATACTTTATTAATATTTCTCTTTTATTTTTAAGAATCCCTTCTAATACTTTCTTCTCTAAATCATTCGTTACTTCTTTAATTAATTTACAAGGTTTTAAATTTAAAGTAACCATAATATCTTCACTCGTTATATCTAAATCCTTCCGAGCTTTAATCGGCATCTTACTTGCTATCTTATTTACCATAGCTTTATTAACCCCTAAAATCTCTCCTGCTACCATAGCTAAATATAACCCATACTTATACACAATATAATTATCTATTTTACCATACTTTACTATTTTTTGAATATCTTTGATAGCACTTTGTTCTTCTTTCGTAAAAGGATAATTTAAACTAACCTTTATTTGACTATACATACCACATAAATCATTAGTATAAACTATATTACTAGGTATCGTAATCTCTAATAACTCCAAAATATCTAACTTCTCTAATAAATAAATCCCATTCTTAGCATTATTACTTGTTAAAATTTTATCTAATTCTTGTTTCTTCCGCATATAAGATAAAGATTTAATTAACTTTTTATTCTTTAAAATTGCATTATAAAGTAAAGAATCTAAAGAAAAATCTAGTGTTATAGCAAACCTAATAGCTCGTAAAATTCTTAATGGATCTTCCCTTAATTTAACATCTATATCCCCAATACATTTAACCCGTCTTTCTCTAATATCCTTAACTCCCCCTAATAAATCAATAATATTCCCCTCTTCATCCATACATAAAGCATTCATCGTAAAATCTCTTCGTTGTAAATCTTCTTCTAAACTTGTAATATATTCTACTTTCGTCGGACGGCGATTAACCATCTCGGATTCTTTCCGATAAGTTGTTATATCTATATTATATTTATTATTTATTAACTTTATATTCCCATAATCTGTAGTTATAATATCATACCCAGAAAATATACTTACTAAATCCTTAGGTAGGGCATTAGTACAAATATCAATATCAAAAGACTCAATACCTAAAATAGTATCTCTTACATAACCCCCTACAATATAACTTTCAAACCCAGCACTATTAATTTTATGAAGTATTTCTTTAATTGGTTTTTTCATCTATAACTCCTTGTATCCTAATTATATCATAATATTGAATATTGACAATAATTTAAATTATCTGTTAGAATAATTTATTAATGGAGATGAAACAAATGATAGAAGAAGTTAAAAAAATTAAATTATTAGTATCTTATTATAACCAAATTATTAAAGACTTTAGAAGTGTACTTAAAAGCTTAAATTTTAGTGAAATAGACATTAATTGGTATATTACTTTTGCTAAAAATTATGGATCTGGCTTAAGCGAGGATATTTCTATGGCAACTAAAATTAGAAATACCGAAGAATTACTAAGTCTTTTCGATAAAAACAATCCTCTTTATACTAAAATATTATCTGATGAACAAGTAAAAAGACGAACCCTAGATTTAGAAACTGACCTAGCTTATCTAGAATATTATGCTCAAAATAATATTATTGGTAATTATCAAGATCAAATATTTAAAACTAAAGATTTAATTAATAACTTAATTTTAAATTTAACTAAAACTACTTTAGGAAGTTATTATGCATTATTATCCCCTTTACTACCACCATCTACCCAAAATGATAGCGGTTATTGGAATGTAAATGATATCTTAGATTTTCTAATAAAATATAATGAAATTAAAATGTCAGAAAATAAATCTCTTTCCCTTACTATAAAGTAGTTTAGAAACCTTGACAATAATTTAACTTTTTGCTATAATACTCACCACTTAAGGGGGAGATTATATGGATATAGTTAAAGAATATAATATTTTAGAAGGTAAATATATTGCTTTTACAAAAATTTTTAATAATTATGCACAATTATTAAGAAGATTAGGTTTTAGTGAACGCGAAATAGAATGGAAACTAAAAAATTTAATGCTATTTAAAGAACATAATATTACCTTAAATAAAATAGGATTTATATTAAAAGAAACCGAAAAAGAATTAGAAGCATTAGGTGATGAAAGTTATAGAGAAGAACACTATGGAGATATTATTAATCAATTTAGCGAAGAGGACATAGATGAAGGAATAAAAGAATTAGAATATGACATTGCGGAATTAGAATTTTATCAAAGCGGTTATTTAATCAATGATTATGAAGATACATTATATGGTTTATATGAATATTTTAGGATAAATTATCATAAATTATTAAAAGAAACTATGGGAATAGGATTTTACAACTTATTCAAAGATAATTTAAAATCCGAAACCAATTATCATAATTGGAATGAACTATTAAAAACTCTTAAAGAAGCAATGAATTTATATTTAGATAGAGTTCTAGAAAAAGAAAAAATGGAAGAATTAATAGGCTTGTTAGATTATCAAAATTTAAGCTTAAGAAAGTAAATAATTAATTGACTTTAACCATATTTTATAGTAATATTAATTAGTACGAAACGAAAAATTAATTATTTAAGGAGGAATTTTATGGCAACCAAAATAACTACAAGAAAACCTTTAACAGGTAATTTAAGAAGTCATGCTCTTAACGCTACTAAAACAAAAAGAAAATTAAATAAAGTTACTGTTACCATTGATGGTAAAAAATATGTTACTACTGCTAGAGAAGCTAGAGCAATGAAAAAACAAGCTTAAAAAATATAAGTCCTACATCAGGACTTATTTTAATTTATTTATTTGTTTTTCAAAATCTAAACTCATCGTTACAAAAGATCCACTCACAATCATATCAACCTTCGTCTTCTTTATTTTTGGAAGCGTTTCTTCATTAACTCCTCCATCAATACTAATCAAAAAATGGTTCTTATCCCTTAACTTAATTAACTTTTCTATTCTCTCTAAAGTCTTGGGAAGCATTTCTTGACCACCCCATCCTGGATTAACTCCCATAACCATAATTAAATCTGCTTGTGTTAAATAAGGTTTTAAAACTTCTAAATCCGTCTCGGGTTTAATACTTATCCCTACTTTAGTAAATTTTTTTATTTCATAAAAATACTTTTCAAAATCATCTATTTCAATATGAATAGTAATATATTCCGGTTTTAACTTCTTTAAAACGGCAATATATTCTTTAGGATTACTTACCATTAAATGTACATCCATTGGCTTCGTACTAAATTTTAAAACCTCTCCCATCTCTTCTGGGGTAAAATTCTTATTTGGAACAAAAATGCCATCCATAACATCCACATGTAAATAATCACTTGAAGTATTATTAATCTTTTGAATAGTTTCTTCATAAGATGTCGTACTCTTTAAAAAAGATATAGATGTTTTCATTTACTTAACTCCTTTAATATCGTTAGATAATTATCATAACGTGACTTTAATATTTTTCTATCTGCAACCGCTTTTTTTACTTCACAACCCTCTTCTTTAACATGTATACAATCTAAAAACTTACACTTTAATTGAAACTCCGGATAAAAACTTTTAACTTCCTCTTTTTTAAGATCTAAATCTAAAGCACTAAAACCAGGAGTATCAATAAAATAAATATTTTTTATGGGAATAATCTCACAATACCTTGTAGTATGCACTCCTCTATTCATCGCTTTTGATACTTCATTAGTCTTTAACTCTAAACTACTATCTAATCGATTTAAAAGACTACTTTTTCCCACTCCACTTTGACCACATAAACTTACTGTCTTTCCTTTTAAATATCTTTTTAAACGCCATTTTTGTTTATTATAAAATACTTTAAATCCTATTTTTTCATAATATTTTTTAATCTTCAAAATCTTTCTTCTTTCCTCTTTATTAAGTAAATCTTTCTTTGTAAAACAAATAACCGGTTTAATATTATGACTTAATACCTGTAATAACATCTTATCTAATAAATAAGAAGAAAAACTTGGATTTTTTAAACTACTTACAATTAAACAAACATCAATATTCGCTACAACCGGACGATTAGTATAATTAATTCTTGGTAATATTTCTTCAATCTGTTTTTTAGAAGTATCAATAATCACATTATCACCCACAAAAGGAGTAAGACCCATAAACCGATGCTTACCCCTTGCGCTGGCCACTAAAACATCTTTATCCGTAGCTACCGTATATTGATTACTTACAATTTTAATAATCTTACCATTAGTTAGCATGTGCCAGCTTCCTTACATTCTTCATCTGTAAAATCTGGTGCTTTAGCTACCCGTATTGTCAAAGTAGTTCCTGACACTATAGTATAT
>CANQHW010000079.1 GCA_947623855.1 uncultured Bacilli bacterium
TATAATAATGATAATATTAAAGTAATTGATTCTAATAATTAGGAGGTTTTTGTATGGGAAAGAAGAATAAAGTAATTGAAATACCTAGTATTATTATAGCTTTTGTTCTTCTTCTTTTTTTAGCTATTATTTTAAAACTAGGTTATGTTAATATTGCTAAAGAAGTTGATGGTATTAATATTTCCGAGTTCGCCTTAAATAGAAATACAGCCAAAGAAACCCTATATGCACCACGTGGTAGTATTTATGATGTTAATGGAGAAACACTTGCCAGTGACGTAAATTCCTATACAGTCATTGCGGTCTTAGATAGTAGTAGAACTACCGATCCTAGCAATCCCCAACACGTTGTTGATAAAGAAAGAACCGCTAAAGAATTATCTCCTTTAATTAATATGAGTGAAGAAACTATTTTAAATCTATTAAATTATAAAGCTTGGCAAGTAGAATTAGGACCTGGTGGAAGAGGAATTACCGAACTTACCAAAAGTAAGATTGAAGCTTTAGATTTACCCGGAATTATCTTTTCATCTTCAACTAAAAGATATTACCAAAAGGATAACTTTGCTTCCTATTTAATCGGCTATGCTAAAAAAAATGATGAAGGTAAAATAACTGGAGAATTAGGAGTTGAAGCTTATTATAATGAAGATTTAACTGGAATAGATGGCTATACTGAATATCAAAGAGATATCTATGGATATCAAATACCTACCATTGAACCAGAAAGTGGAAAAGATATCTATTTAACTATTGATAATAACATTCAATTATTTTTAGAAAGTGCCGTTAAAAAAATAAATAATGATTATACTCTAGACTGGATTACTTTTTCCGTATTAGATGCTAAAACCGGAGCCATATTAGGTAGTGCTTCTAGCCCTAGCTTTAACCCTAATAAGTTAGACATTACCTCGTACTTAAATCCTTTAGTGTCTTACCAATACGAACCAGGATCAACTATGAAAATGTATTCCTTTATGGCTGCGATGGAAAATGGCATATATGATGGTAGTTCAACTTATGAATCTGGAGTATATAAAGTTGATGATGCGGAGATTAGAGATTGGAATAACGTTGGATGGGGCACAATTACTTATGACCAAGGTTTTGCCTATTCTTCGAATACCGCCGCTTCCCGTCTTGCTATCGCTCTAGGGAGAGATAAACTTACTAATTTTTATAAACAAATGGGCTTTGGAGCCAAGACAGGGATTAATTTACCAGGAGAAGTAGAAGGCGATATTGATTTTAACTATCGAACCGAAATTGCTACCGCTTCTTTTGGACAAGGTATTACTACTACCCCAATTCAAAATTTACAAGCCTTAACTGCTATAGCTAATGATGGGGTTATGATAAAACCATATATAATTGATAAAATAGTAAACCCAAATACTAAAGAAGTTGTTTATCAAGGTGGAAGAGAAGAATTAGGCAAAGTTATCAGTAAAAATACTACTGATGCTATGAAAAACTTGATGTATAATGTTGTATATAGCGGTCTTACTGATGCTAAATATTTTAAAGCAAATAATATTACGATGATAGGTAAAACCGGTACTGCTCAAATAGCGGACCCTAATACCGGTGGTTATTTAAAAGGTAGTTATGATTATATTAAATCTTTTGCTGGAATGTTTCCCTATGAAGACCCCCAATATATAGTT
The DNA here is from genome assembly GCA_947623855.1 of uncultured Bacilli bacterium. GTDB lineage: Bacteria > Bacillota_I > Bacilli_A > RF39 > UBA660 > CALWAM01. Next base: position 1,671 of record CANQHW010000079.1, read on the forward strand.
TATATTTCTGTCAAAAGATTTATTGGTAACTTTTCCGAAGTAGCTAAAAACGTTGCTAAAGTCGCCGAAGAAATAGCAAAATATAAAAATATTATTGAAACTGAAACCGAAGAAACTAATGTTATTACTCTAGATAATTATTTAAATAAAAATTTAACTATTACTAAAGAAAGTTTAACTACTATGGGACTTCAAGTAATCTCATTAGGTAGTGGAGATATAATAACTAATACCTATCCGAAAGCAGGTTCTAAAGTTACTAGTAATACGAAAGTATTTTTAAAAAGTAATAATAATGATTATATAATGCCCGATATTAAAGGATGGACATCTAACGAAGTTATCACTTTAGCAACTATTTTAGGCATAGATTATAAAATAAATGGTTATGGTATTGTCCAAGACCAGAGTATTCCTTCCGGTACCAATATAACTAATGACTTAATATTAGAAGTAAATTTAAGTCCCTAATTAAGAGAAAATCTTACTTTTTTTAAATAAAAATATTTATAAAAAATTATATAAAAAAGAAAATATTTATGCTATAATATAAAATAGGTGAGTAGTGTGAAAATATATTTATATTTAACTAGCAAAATTTTAACATTTTCCATTCCTCAAAAAGTAATGGGAAGCTTTAGCTTTGATGAAAATGTAGATGAAGAATCAAAACTTATAAACATAGATGCTAAAGACGGAGTATGGTACATAAACTCTACCAGTGAAGTATCAGTAATTAAAAATGGGGAAATAATCGATAGTTTACCTTTAAATATAAATACTTTTTATACGTTAAAAAGAGGAGAAACAACTTACTTAATTTTTGCAGCTAGTTCTTTTGATAATACTTTAACTACTTATAAATATCAAGATAATTTTAAACTAACTATTGGCAACAATGCTAGTTCTAATATTAAATATACTCTACCATATTTAAAAGGTGCTGACACCGAAATAATTACCAGTAATGGTAAAATAATATTATCTTTAGGAGATATTCCAGTTTATAAAAATGATTTAAGGTTAATAAAAGATACTAGTACTAATAAGCCATATTACCTTAATGTCGGTGATAAAATTCATATTTTTGGCTTTGAATTAATGATATTAAATGGTCTTATGATAATGAACAATCCTCACGGAAGTATCCAAGTTGATTTAAATGCAACCGGACTTACTCCAGTAGTGATCCCTTATGGCGAAAATCCTAAAGACCTTGAAGTTAAAGATGAAGATTTATATTCTAAAGAAGAATATTTTTCTAAAGCTCCCAGAATGCGAAGAGTAATTCAAACTAAAGAAATAACTTTAAGTCCGCCCCCTCGAAGTGGAGGAGAAGGCGAAATGCCTCTTATTTTAACTATTGGTCCAATGCTTACTATGGGAATTGTCTCTGCTGTAATGCTTGCTAATAATATAATGAAAATCACCTCTGGTGAAACAACCTTCAGTAAATCATGGCCTTCTTTAATAACCTCGGGAGCTATGCTTCTATCTATGATCTTATGGCCAACATTAACTAAAATTGTTAATAAACATTTAAAGAAAAAAAGGAAGAAAAATTTAACAGATAAGTATACAAGTTATTTAAATAATAAGAAAGAGGAATTAAGAACAGAACAACAATTACAAAAGAATATCTTACTAGAAAATTTAATGTCTTTAGAAGAATGCTGTAATTTAATAAATTCTCATAATAAACTAGGATTTTGGTCTAAAAGAATTGAACAAAATGATTTTTTAGAAGTAAGATTAGGTATTGGTAATGCCCCTTTAGATGTTAAAGTTAATTATCCTGAAGAAGGCTTTACAGTTGAAGAAGATGACTTACGAAAACAAGCTGATGCTATGGTTGAAGAATTCAAATATATTCCTGAAGTCCCAGTAGGATACTCTTTATTCAAAAATAAACTTACTGCTCTTATGGGCGATAGCAGTGAGTATTATGGTTTTGTCCATAATCTTATTCTCCAACTTATAACTTTCTATAGCTATGATGATTTAAAAATTGTGGTATTTACTAATAAAGAAAAAGAAGAAAATTGGGATTATATAAAGTATTTAAACCACGCTTTTTCCAATGATAAAAGCATCAGATTTTTTTCTACAAGCAAAGAAAGTGCTAAAGTTATAACCGATTATTTAGCTTCCGAATTACAAAATAGAATCGAACTTACCAAAGAAGAAGCCCGAATGTTTAAACCTTATTATTTAGTTATAACCGATGATTATTTACAAGTTAAAAGTTTAAATTTTATTGATACTATTTCTGAAATAGATGTTAATTTGGGTTATTCGATTTTAATGCTAGAGAATCATATGAGTAAACTACCAAGTAAATTTAACAACTTTATAACTTTAGGAGCCACTACCGGCGAATTATCTAAAAATTCTTTTGATAATCAAGAAATAATAAAGTTTAATAATGAAATTAATTATGGAATAAATATGATGAACGCAGCCAAAATTGTTTCTAATATACCTATTGAATTTGGAGAAGAAGGTAGTCAGTTACCAGATGCAATATCATTTATGGAAATGGAAAAAATTGGTAAAGTAGAACAACTCAATATAATGAATCGCTGGGATACTAATGATTCCACAATTAGTTTGAAAGCCGAAGTTGGTGTTGATGCTACTGGGAATTTGATGTTTTTAGACTTACACGAAAAGTTCCATGGCCCCCACGGTTTAATTGCTGGTATGACCGGTAGTGGTAAATCTGAATTTATTATTACATATATTTTATCAATGGCGATTAATTATAGCCCTGATGATGTCGCTTTTATCCTAATCGATTATAAAGGTGGCGGTTTAGCTGGAGCTTTTGAAAATAAACAAACCGGAGTATCTCTACCGCATCTTGCTGGTACTATAACCAACTTAGATAAAGCCGAAATGGATAGAACTTTAGTTAGTATTGACAGTGAAATAAAAAGAAGACAAAAAATATTTAATGCTGCAAGAGATTCTTTAGGAGAAAGTACAATTGATATCTATAAGTATCAAAGATTTTATAAAGAAGGAAAACTTTCTGAACCTATTCCTCATCTATTTATTGTTTGTGATGAGTTTGCCGAATTAAAGCAACAACAACCAGAATTTATGGATAATCTAATTAGCGTTGCTCGTATTGGTAGATCATTAGGAGTGCATTTAATTTTAGCTACCCAAAAACCAAGTGGTGTAGTAAATGACCAAATATGGTCTAACTCTAAATTCCGTGTTTGTTTAAAAGTCCAAGATATCTCTGATAGTAAAGAAATGTTAAAAAGACCGGAAGCCGCTACTTTAAAACAAACTGGAAGATTCTATCTTCAAGTAGGGTATGACGAATATTTTGCTTTAGGACAATCTGCTTGGTGTGGTGCAAAATATTACCCTTCGGAGAAAATTATTAAACAAGTCGATAAAAGTATTAATTTTATTGATGAAACTGGCAGCATTATTAAAAGCATCCAAGCTGGTAATAATATTAAAATCGAAGCTAAAGGGGAACAATTATCTGCCATAATGACTAATATAATTGAGACCGCTAAAGCCGTAAATAAAAAAGCTAAAAGGTTATGGTTAAATGATATCGATCCAATTATTTTAATTGATAACTTAGAACAAAAATACGAATTCGAACCTAAACCATATGATGTTGAAGCTTTAATCGGAGAATATGATG
>CANQHW010000080.1 GCA_947623855.1 uncultured Bacilli bacterium
AAGGTCTTTTCTGTATCTGATGCGGTTCTAGGTAACAGTTCATCTCTTATGATTTTGACTAAGTTTTGTTCTCCTTTACTTTCAGTTTCGACGTTGTTCATTAATCCAATAATTCGCCATTTCTCACAATGTTGGTTAGCATTACTTTCTGTTAATCCAGAATAGGTATCACAGTTAAACCAGATATAATTTTTTAAATTATTATCATTTGGGCCATAATATCTCTTATTATTATCATCTGTTCCATCACTTGTTATATCTGATTCTTCTAAGTCAGCTAAATATTCATTTAATTGTTTTGCTTTTATTGTTGTAATAGTACATTCACTATTATTGCTTACATTTGTTACTTTAAATGTATTACCAGTTCTTTCTATATTTTGGTCATTTGTACATGTTATATCTTTTACAATATATCCTTCACTAGGTTTAATGGTAAATTCTTTACTATCTTCCCCTTCTATAACATCCATCTCTGATGGTTCTACTATTCCATTATCTATATTTGTTGTTACTTTATATGTCTTTGCATATACACTAGCATCTTTATTATCATCTACCCCTATCTTTCCACTAAATACTGCTCTTTGATTATAATATTGATCTGTATCGGGTAAATCTTGGAATGTTATTGTTAATTTATAATAATGTTTTAATGTCTTTTCTGGTCTTTGAATCTTTACTGCTAAATACATCTCATTTTTTTCATTTAACATCTCTTTATTAATAAATCCACTTTTATTTATACCATCTGGTTTTATATCTTGATATGTATCATCAGTATATTCAACTAAAGAATATTGTAATTCTTCATATAAAAATGATACATCAACATTAGTTAATTTAATATTATATGTAAAATTATCTTCTTTTATAGTACTCGTATTTTGAACTGTAAATACTTTATAATCACTATCACCTGGTTTAGCATTAGGTAAAGATATATTATCACTTTCTTCAAAAGTTAATTCTAACTTTCCGGAAGTTAAGGTAATATCTTCCGAAGTACTATCTATTCCTGCTGCAAAATAAGCATAGCTAAAACTTCCTACACATAATATACATATTAATATTGCAAATACAATAGTAAACTTAGTTTGTTTATTCATAAAAAATATACCTACTTTCCTAGGTATATCATATCAAATGACACCCCCCCCCGTCAAGCTTTTTCCGGCGGGCGGGGTGCATTTGTATTGGCAAAAATATAAAAGTAAATATTTATATTAAATTTTAGTTTTTTATTCCATTTAAAAAGTAAGATTTCTCTTACTTTTACCATCTACTATACCACCATATTCCTAAAGCTGGGAATCCTACTGGTTGTACAGAAGAAGCTACAAACTTATTAAATGAAGAGTATCCATAAGGACCACCACCTAAATAATATCCTGTGGATATACCATAATGTAAATGTGCTCCCGTAGAACATCTTTCATAAGACCAAGTCTTCGGACCTCCCCCAACAGTAGCAATAACATCATTTATTGTAACAGTATCACCAACATTAACATAAACATCTAACACGTGCGCATATTGAATGGTATATGCTTTACCTTGAACTTCACTATGAATATATATTATATTCCCGCCACAACTACTTTTTCTCGTAATTGCTGCTACCGTACCATTCGTCCCCGCATATATTGGAGTACCTTCGGGATTCCCCCCAATATCCACTGCATTATGGAAACTACTTGCAGCTCCCGTAATTGGGTCCACCCTATAACCCCACGGACTAGTAACACGTCCCTTTACTAATGGTTTAGTCCATCCTGCATTAGATGCTACTTTAATACAATCACTTAATAATTGATCATCACTTGTACAAACCCCTTCATAATATTTAATTAAAGCTTGTTGATTATTTATTTGAGAATTTATATCTTCATTAATCTCATTTAAAGCCGATAATTGATTTCTTAAAGAACTAATAGCTTCTGTAGAAGCTTCAATCTTTGCTTCCAATTCTTTTTCTTTTTCTGCTAACTCTACTTTTAATTGTTCATTTTCTTTAACTAAATCATCTAATTCATGTAACTTTCTTTGATTATAATCTGCTATTTGTTCTACTGCGGAAATACGCATTATAAGTTCCGTCATTGAACTAGCTTTAGTAATATATTCTATATATTCATTTTCCCCTTCAATTAATTGAAAATACTTTAATAAAGACTTCGTCTCTTCCGTAACCTTACTTATTTCTTCTTCTGATTCTACAATCCTATTCTCTGCTTGAGTAACCTCATTTCTTACCTTTTCTTTTTCATTATCAGCTTGTTGAATCGAAGCAATATTTTGATTTATCTCTTTTTGAGTTAAATTCTTTTGATTATCTTGATAAGCCTTTTGTTCTTTTAACTTAGCTAACTCTTGTTTTAATTCCCCTAAAGTATTTGCTTTAGATTCTGCTTTAACTACTAAAGGATCAACTGTTATAGGAATTAATAAACCTACTATTACAAGAACATTAACTATCCAATTTCCTACTCTTTTCATCATATCTTCAAATACTTCCTTACTGCTCTATATGACCCAAACATACCTACAATACTACCTAATATTAATATAACTATGGAAACTACAACAACTACATTAGCAGGATTTACTAATTTAATAATATTAGTAAATAAATATCCCTTAAAATGATCATATAACAAAATATAACCATATACCGTAATAATAATTGGTATTATTGATCCTAAAACTCCTAAAATAAATCCTTCAAAAATAAATGGTAATCTTATAACTGTATTAGAAGTCCCTACTAAACGCATAATCTCTATTTCATTTCTTCTTGAGAAAATTGTAAGTTTAATTGTATTACTAATTAAAAACGCTGTTACTAAAATTAACGCTATAACAATAACTACTGTAGCATTTTGTACCACTTTAAATATTGTAATAACTTGATCAACCATTCCCTCTCCATACTTCGCATCAGAAACATGTTCTAACTTTTGAATCTCCTTAGCAGTACTACTAAGTTTAGTAACATCACTAACCTTTACTACCACACTATCTAATAAAGGATTCTCTATATAAGATAAAGCTGTGTTTAACTCACTAGAAGTTGCTTGCATATCCATCTTCCAATCCTCTTTACTCTTAAACTCATGACTTTCATATCCTGCTAAAGATTCAATTCTTTTAATCGTTGCATCAATATCTTCCTTACTAGTCCCCTCTTCAAAATAAGTAACTATTGTAAGCTCACTTTCTAACTCCTTCGTAAAATTATTAACATTAATAGTTAAAACTACTGCTAATGCTACTAATATTAAAGTTATCGCTGTACACGCTATAGAAGCAATACTTAAACTAAAATTTCTTACTACACTCTTAAAAGCAGAACTAATATTTCTTCTTAATATTCTAATGGCTTTCATGTACTTTATAACTTCCTTTCAAAGAGTCATTAATCTTAACTCCATTTTCAATAGCAATAACTCTCTTCTTCATCCTATTAACTATATCCTTATCATGTGTAGCCATTACTACTGTAGTACCATCTTTATTAATACTATCAATTACTTTCATAATCTCCTTTGAAGTATCCGGATCTAAATTACCCGTAGGTTCATCACATATAAGAAGTTTAGGTTCATTAACTATAGCTCTAGCTATACATACCCTTTGTTGTTCTCCTCCTGATAATTGATTAGGAAAACTTCTAAACTTTTCTTTTAATCCAACCTTCTCTAAAGCTTTTAAAACTTTTGGTTTTATCTCATCATTTTTAAGACCTAAACTCTCTAATCCAAAAGCCACATTCTCATAAACTGTTAACTTAGGAAGTAATTTAAAATCTTGAAAAACTACTCCAATTCTTCTTCTTAATTTATAAACCTTACTATTTCTTAACTTAGCAACATTAATACCCCCTACTATAACTTCCCCTTTAGTTGGCTTTTCTTCTCTATATAACATCTTAATTAAAGTCGATTTACCAGAAGCTGTTGCTCCAATAATAAAGACAAACTCTCCCTTTTTAATCTCTAAATTTAAATCAGCAATCGCCGTTTGCCCATTTTTATATATTTTATAACAATTATTTATCTCAATAAATTTCACTTATACCACCTTACTATTCTAATTATATCATAACTTTATTTATTTAAAAATGCCAATCTTTGGCGTTTTACACCACCACTTACTTCATAACAATCCGTAACTACTAAAAAAGCATTCGGATCAATTCCTAAAATCTTTTCTTTAAAATAATAATAATCACTAGTTTTAACCACACACATTAAAATCTTTCTTGCTTTCTTACTAAAACCTCCCTCACTATCAAAAATTGTAACCCCTGATCCCAACTCTTCTAAAATAAACTTCTCTATTTTCTTATTCTCTTTCGTATATATATAAAACATCTTACTATCACTTATCCCTATTAATATCTTATTAATTAACTCCGTACTAATAAATAAAATAATCAATGCATAAATAAGCTTCGTAAACCCAAAAGTAAAACCTCCTAATAAAATAACTATCCCATTAACATATCTATTAGCAAGCCCTTCTTGAACTTTAAAATACTTACTAACTATTAACATAACAATATCACTACCCCCTGTAGTATAACCTACTTTATATATTATCCCATTAGCAAAACCAAATAAGAAACCAGATAATAATACCGTTAAAAACATTGATTCAAAAGTAAAATATGGTAATAATTTATTAGTTAAAGGTAAAGTTAAATGAATAAATACAGGATATAATAAAGCTCCAGCTAAATTTCTTAACGTCGTTTTTCTATCTAATAAAAAATAACTAAAAACTATTAACACTAAACTACTTAAAGTAATAAATATTTGTGGATTAATAAAATCTTTTAAGATAACCGATAACCCACTAGTTCCTCCAATAACTAAATTATTAGGTAATAATATTAAATTATAATTTATTGCTAAAAGAAATGTCCCAAAAATAAATACTATAGCTCTTAATATTTTATTCTTAGATTTAATTACTACTTCCTCCATTAACTCCACCTCTATTATTATAATTATACTATATTTCTTTAAATAAAAGAAGATACTTTTCTTTATAATAATCCGAATTATTTAAACATATACTTTAACGAGGTGAATAAAAATGAATGGTACATACTATCAAAATCCCACATTTCCTAATAACGAAACCCCTGGAAATACTAATAACTATGACGTAAATATCGCGCCCAATAATACCAATTTATTAATGAATGGTGAACAAAGTTATATCGAAAATATCTTAAGACTAAATAAAGGAAAAAGTATTAGAGCTTATGTAAGTTTCCCTGATGCAACCGAATGGCGAAATAAAATCTTTGAAGGTATTATCCAAGA
>CANQHW010000081.1 GCA_947623855.1 uncultured Bacilli bacterium
ATTTATAAGGACGAGATAACCCGCGGTACCACCTTATTTTATGAATCTTCATACACTTTTTACTTTTAACGCAAGTATTAACGTTTTAGCTCCAGAGTTGTAAATTCCTTCTTCACTAATTGTTTCTTATTATATCATAAATATTTTAAATGTTAACTATTTTTTCTTCTTTTTACTAGGTAATAATGATTTAACAGCATCTAAATTAAAGTAAATCTTATAACCCATAATTCTTAATAATAAGTATGCTATTACTACAATAATTATTAATACTACAAAAATTATTAAGAAAACATTAGCACTCTTTTTAATTCCCGAAATATTTAAATAATATTCTTGAATAGAACCATCTTCCGCCGTAACTGTAATCTTTATTTGACTTCCTACTTTTAAATTCTCATTACCTTCAATTGTAATAACACTATTCTCATCCGCTGGAACAGCCGTGATATCTAATTCTTTTTCTTTTTCTGTAATCGTTAAATTATACTCATTTTTCTTAGCATCAAACTTTAACTTCTTACCTTTAACTATAATATTCGTTAAATAACTATTACTAGATATCGACTCTTCCTCATCTTTTCTAATAACATATAACGTATAAACATTACTTTTACCATTAGCATTAGAAACCGTAACCCTTACTTCATTTTCTCCAACTTGTAAATCTGTTCCTCCATCAACAATCACTGTATCAGAAGCATCTTCACTTTCCCCCACAATTAATAAATTAGTAGTATCAAATGGTACATGAACATTATAGTTAAATATCTTTTGATCAAAATCTAACTTAACCTCTCCATCATTGATAACTAAACTTTTAAGTAAAGCTTCACTATTCCCTGTTGGAGTATCTGGTGTTTGGGGCTCCGTTGGTGTAGATGGTGTACTACCTGCTCTATTAACATTAATAGTATATGTTCTAACTGTTCCAATCTCACTTTTAACTCTTATTTGAACATTATTCGCTCCATAATTTAAACTTACATTCCTTGGAGCATATCCCGGTACAAAAGAACTTTTCGTATCCGCAAGACTTGCTCCCACCGAAATACTAGAAACATTTTCTGCTACCGAAACATTATAATTTATCGTATTAGCATTAAACTTAGGTGATAATGTTCCACTACTAACTGTTAAACTCCGTAAATTAGCATTATTACTCCGTGCATCTTTTCTGGTAATCGTTAAAGTATAAGTTGCAATATTTCCCGTTGAACTTTTTACTTTTATATAAATTGTATTAACTCCGTAATTTAAATTAACGGTTCTTGGACTTAACCCATCCACATAACTTGCTCCACTATCTTTCGTTGTTGCATTAATCGTTATACTTGAAACATTAGCTTCTACTACTGCAGCATATGCTAATTGCTTTTCACTAAAACTAGGTGATAAATTAACCCCTGATACACTTAAAGAACTTAAATATGGTGAAGAAATACCACTTGTTTCACATAAATAAGCATAAACTCTAGTACAATATCTTATCCCCCCTAAAACTTGATTCGCTGCTCCCGCTTTTAAATTACAATCATTACTTTGCATAATTGATCTAACTGCATTTAAACTATATCCTGGTGCACAACGTACAACTTCTCCCGTCGTCTCTGGTAACGGATCTATATATGCATTAGAAGTCGTTTTAAAACATCTCGTATAACTTCCACTACCTGTACCATTCGGTACTGTCGTATCTGTACAACTATTTACAACATCCACTGTCTTAGTTTGAGAAGCAATTCCATTACTATCCACAACCCATAATAAATAACTCCCATTCATAGAACTAATTCTAACATCATTAGAAGTACTATCATAACAAGTACCATTTCCTACCTTAGTACCAATACAATACTTTGAAACACTTCCTGAAGATGTAATATGAATCATATCCCCATCTTCAATATTTATACTAGTTATCTCCGCCGCATAAACTGGCATCATTAATATAAACATACTTAATAAAAAAGATAATATTGTTTTTTTCTTCATAACAAAAACTCCAATCTTACATAATAATAATATCATTAGAAAATAGTTTTTACAAGGTATATTTAGAAAATTTTACATTTTAAAAGAGCTATTATTAAGCTCTCTTACTATTTTTAGGTTTTTTATCATTACCTTCTAATTTTTTAATAGTTTCTTCTAAAACCTCAATTGTTTTCTTCTTAACATCCTCTGCCGTCTTCTTTAATATTGGAGTTCCCTTTTCCACTGCCATATCCACTAAATCTTCTGCTTTCTTCTTAATCGCTTTAGCTTTCTTCTTTGCCATATCTAAAGCTTTCTCTTTATCTAAATCCGCTAAAGATTCTTTAATGTCCGCAATCTTATTTTCTAAATCGGCTTTAACCTCTTCTACATCAATATTCTTTAAATCCGCAATAAATTCATCTAACTTCATCTTTAATTCACCTCGTATTTCACTACCCTTTTTCGGAGCAAATAAAACTCCTAATCCAGCTCCAACCATAGCTCCTGCTACAAACTTTCCTAAACCTTTTTTCTTTCCCATAATTATTCCTCCTCTTCTTTGGTACTAACTCGTTTAGTCTTCTTTTTAAATAACTTACTAATAACCCCACTAACACTATCCACTACTTTATCCGTAATCAAAGCTAACTTATCCGTCGTAAAATCAATAATACTAAATATTCCATTTAATGACTCTACTTTATCACTAACATTATCGACAACCTTTTCAACTTTCCCCATCGTTGTAATTGTCTTTATACCTAATATTATGCCCACTACTAAAATAATTATTAATAAAATATAAATAATTATTGGTAAAACACTCCCTAAAAACTCTATCACTTTTTATTCCTCCTCTTTCTCATACATCGAATCAATTAAATCAAATAAATCACTTTCTAATGTAGTATTCCCAACTTCTTCAGCACTTACCTTTTCTTCTTCCTTTACCTCTGTATCCGGTTCTTTTAAACTAACCTCTTTAGTTTCTTCTAATTCCTCCGTATTAATACTATTATCAATCGCATCATCAATCGAAGTATCATCATCTAAAAAATTCGTTATCTTAATCTCCTCAGTATTATAATGTGGTATTTCTTCCTCTTCTATACTTTCCTCACCTAAATTTTCTTTAATTAAATCTCCAATCGTTTTATCCTCTAACTTCTTCTCTTCTTGTTGTTCTCTTAATTTATTTTCAATCTCTTCTTCCAAAGTTCCAAAAGCTTTCTTCCTTACACTATCCACATCCATAATCTTCGGTAAAGTCCCCTCTGAAGAAGATGTTGGTAATAAATCATCCTTACGATAATTTTTATCTAATATCCCATATACCGGTGATATAATTGGTGAAGGTTTAAACTTCTTAACTTCTTCTTTTTCTGGTGCTGACTTAGAATATAAAATAGCATCTCTTCTAGGAACACTTTTCTTTTCTTCCCTTCTTGGAGCCCGATAACTAGAAGACATTAACTCAAACTCATCTTCATCAAAAGCTAAAAATGGACTTTTACTTTCTTTCTTTTCTTCTACTTTCTTAACTTCTACCTTTTCTTCCGGTTTCCTAAACTCTCTATTATCATCTCCAAATAAATCTCGACGATAAGGTTTTTCTTCCTCTTCCACTAAATCTGCAAACCTTCTATTAACCCTAAACTCTTCCTTCTTCTCTTCCTTTTTTTCTTCTTTAGGAATAACCCGTTCTTCTTTTTCTATAACCTTCTCTTTTTTCTCTTCATCTTTAACTACTTCTTCTTTAGTTATAATGGGAATCTCTACTGTTTCCTCTTCAAATAATATATTTTTAATCTTATCCATTAAACCCATATAAAAGCACCATCCTTAATTAACCTGTAATCTCTTCTAAGATATTATCATCTTTATTTGTTTTAAAAATATCAAAATCAATCTCTTTATAATCTAAAACATTATCTCCCATTAGATTATTTATTATCTCATCATTATACTTAATAGATGATAAAATAATCATAGCATAACTTACTACATCATTAATCCGCTTCTCATCTATGATTACTTCTATTTTAGCATAATTATACATAATTTCCAATAAAAAATAATCATTATTATATTTATTTATCTCAATATACCCAAACTTATCCCCCTTATTTATCTCTTTACTATAATAAGCTTCCTTATTAACCTCATACTTCTTAACTACTTTATTATAATAACTAATAACATCTACATAAAAATACATCTTATAATCTTGTCTTACTAAAGTTTCATTATAATTATTTTGCGTCCCTACTCCTATACCCCCAGGTCGATAATATTTATAACCCGTTCGATATTCATTTGCTATATTTAAATTACTACTATTAGTATATTCGATTATCTCATCTATTGACATATTATGGACCGTCTTACACCCTGTTAAAAGTAGTAAAAATCCTAATAAAATGCCGATTTTTCGCTTCATAGGTTTTCCTCCTATTATCTATTATAACATCATAATAATATTTTTGGTAAAAAAAAATAAATAAAAGCCCCTTCTATTTATTTTTTTATAAGATTATGATCTTCGATAGCTAATTCTTTTAAACTCTTTGCAGGAGTTGGCATATCTTCAGGCATTATTCCTCCGATATCAGCTATAGCTTTCCGGACCTTTTTCCCAACCTCATAATGTACTTCTTTAGCCTTACTCTCTCCTTTAATATTATCTTTAACTAACTTTTGTCTCGTTTGACTTATTCTAAATAAATTCGCAATTAATTCATCTTCCCCCATATTATCCAAAATATCCTCCCGATATCTTAATCCTTTCCTTTTAGCAATATCATTAGCGGTCTTCCCATTATATAATCCTTTATAACCCGCATTATGAAACTCCGCCATATTTTTAACCCCCGCATTTTTAGCTGCCCGATTTAAAAAGCGATTACCTTTTCTAGTTAAATTTCTTTGATAAAATCTTTTTTCATCTTCCGTTAATAAATCATAATCCATTTCCGTAAGTTCCATTTTCCGTGTTTGAACAGCAAAATAAGTTTGAGCAAGAGCAATACTTTCTTTTCTTGAATCACCATTTTGGGCGATTAAATAACAAGCATATCTTGAAAGTTTGTAATCATTAATTATTTTTGCTGCTCCTTTAGGCATTTTTATCGTTTTGTCGGCGCCGACAAAATGTTCATTAACGTTAAAATTACTAATCATACAAGCTGTTTTAGCTTTTTTAATAACGCCTTCAAACTTGCGCCATTCAGTATATTCTAAAGTTTTTTGTAACTCTCTAGCACACCAATAAACATTTCCTTCTTCATCGATATGTTTAATATCCTCAAATATTTTTTCATTATAATTTTCTATATTCATA
>CANQHW010000082.1 GCA_947623855.1 uncultured Bacilli bacterium
ACCAATAAACATTTCCTTCTTCATCGATATGTTTAATATCCTCAAATATTTTTTCATTATAATTTTCTATATTCATAAATATACCTCCCATCTATAGAAAATTTTAATTTATTTATTGCATACCATAATTATACTGCTGCAAACTTTAGTTCGTCAAGAAAAATATAAAAAATTTTCTACTTTTTAAGTAGAAAGAATATTTTTTAATCACTATCATTTAATCTTTTTAAATATTGATCTTTTTCTTTAGCAATTACATCATAAGTAACTAAAGGATTATCATCAATAATACCTTGCTTATATTTTTCTTGTAATATTTTTAATTTACCAAGCCCCTTATTTAATTCTTCTAAAACTTGTTTTAAATCTTGTTTCCCCGTTACTCTTTTTAAATTATAAATATTTTCATATAATGTTTTATAAATTTTGTCCATTTCTTCTAACGGTAAATCTAATTTTAATATATCATCCATATCACTTCGATATTGTCTATTAATCTTACTATCTATTATTTTTCTAACTACATCATAAGTATTTTCCTTACTTAAATCTTTAGGTAAACACCTCTCCTCAAAATCTAAACTATTTACTTTTATTTCTCGACACGATAGATAATCATTAACTATACATATCTTCATTACATAATGTGTCCCTTTTGTTTTATACCTATCTTTAGTATAATCTGGTAAACCCACCATATTCTCCATAAAATAAAATTCATCCGCAAGAGAGTTTATTTCTCCTCTAATCTCCGTAAAAGTATCTTTCGTAAACATAATAGTTTCAATTCCTAAAGCTTTAATTTTTTCTAATAATCCTAAAATTTTATCTAAATTACTTTTATGTTCTACTAAATATTTATAGAAAAAATCTAAATCATATAAATTATCTTTAGCTGCTACATAAGATAAAAATAAAGTTATAGGACAACTTCCTCTATTAATAATATCTATTACTTTTTGATATTTTTGATAAAAATTCTTAGCATCTTTATATCCTAAAACATATTTATCATCCGCAAGTGCACTTATTATAAAAAAGATATTATAATTTTTCTTTTCTACTAAAACTCTTAAATCTCTCCTAAATTCTTCAAACTCCTCTAAAACATCTCCTAAAGTAATTAACACATTAGTTCTAATTCGCATTTTCTAAAAACCTCCTACTATTTATCTATCACTTTAACTGCTTCTAAATAATTAATATATTCTTTATCCTTAAACTTCCTTTGATATTCCGTTCTCGGACTTATAATCTCACTATGTTCTAAATCTAAACTTACATTTTTTAAAGTATACCCATACTCACTTAAACTCGTTAAAGAATATGCAAATAACCCTTTATTATCCGTTTTCATAATAATATGAGGATTCCCAGTAAAAATATTATCATATAAACTTAGAAAGTTAAAAGATGTAAGACGTCTTTTTTCTTGTCTTTTCTTAGGCCAAGGATCACTAAAATTTAAATATAACGTATCAATCTCTTTACCAATCACATCTAAAATATTTCGCGCATCCATTACTAGTATTTTAACATTTGAAACATCTTCTAACTTTTGACAAGCCCTACATACTATCGAATCATATCTTTCTATTCCAATAAAATTAATATTAGGATATAACTTACTCATAGCAAGGAGGAAATCTCCTTTACCCATCCCTATTTCTAAATGAATGGGTTTATTATTACCAAATAAAGTAGATAATTTACCTTTATAATTACTAGCATCTTTAACAATAATTTTACTATTATCTAATATTTCTTTTGCATTTTTAACATTTCTAATTCGCATTTATTTCACACTCACTTTTTTAAAACATATACTTAATATAGAGGAGGAATAAAGATGAGAAAAGACCGTAATACTTTCTTCCAAGGTTCTAGTATGACTGAATCTTATATGCCCAATATGGTTCCCAACCAAGTAAATTATAATATGCCTGGATATCCCGGACCATATCAACAAACTGAATCCCATCAATCTTTTTATACCGGTGCAGCCCCTACTAACTTTAATAATAATTCTAACTATACTGATTTAGAAAATCGTATTTCTAAATTAGAAAGAGAAATTAATCGTCTTAATAATCGTCTCAGTAAATTAGAAAGTAATAATAATATTACCACCGAATATAATACCAATATGTATATGGTTTAATTCTTACTCTTCGGAGTAAGTTTTCTTTTTATTTTATCTAAATATCCTTTCCCTAATATTTCCTCTATTAAACCCATTTTATAGGAAGTTACAAAGAAAACACTCGCTCCAATGATAGTTATTAAAGCTACATATAAAACATTAATTAATTTATTAACAGTAGTTATTGGTATTAAAAGTCTTATCGCTAAAATAACTATTAACATTAATATATTAGGAACTAAACATTTTAAGAAAACCTTAAAAGTATTACCATATTCTACCTTGTTCTTTCGTAAAGAATATAAAGCAATAAACGAAGATAATAAATAACCCACTATTGTTCCAATAACTGCTCCATAAAAAGGTGGTATAAAAGAAGTCTTACTAAATAAATACATTAAAGAAATATTTAACCCTAAATTAACCGTAAATCCAATAAGTGCAGAAATATATACTAATTTATATTTACTTAAACTTTGCAAAGTAGAACTTGTAACCATATAGAAATTTAATGCCACACTCGCCCATACACTAATTGCTAAAACTAACGTCCCCGTAGCATTAGAACCATAAAATATTGTCCAAACTGGTTTAGCTAATACCGTAAGTCCAATCCCCATTGGTAAAGAAATAAAAATAATCATTTGTAAAGCTTTATTAATTTTATTGGATACTTCATCCCATTTTTTTAATGTAAAAGCCTTAACAACCGAAGGAATTAAACTCACCGTCATCCCCATTGCCACACTTGTAATAACCATACCAATCTTTGGAGCCCACGTTGTAATTGAAGTCGCAATATATTCAACATCTGTCCCTTTAAATCCTAAAAAATCTAACATCCGTAACACACTTAACATATCCGTAAATCCATAAATACTTGCAATCGTATTAATAATAATAAATGGTACTGCATAATTAAATAATTTTTTTAATATTTCTTTATCACTAACTTTATCTTTCTTTTTAGTTTCGGTAAGACCCAGTTCTTTTTCTTCGCCTTTCATCCGATAAAGAACATACCCATAAGCAAAAAGGCCACCTACAAAAGCTCCTAAAACCGCAATTTTTACTCCAATCCGATAATCAGTATGTAAAACCCCAATACTTACATAACTACCAATTAAAATCACCGCAATTCTTACTATTTGTTCAATAATATTACTTACCGAAGAAACATTTATAATATTATGTCCTTGTAAAAAACCTTTTGCAATACTATAAAAAGGAACTACTAATATCGCTAAAGAAATAAGTCTTATAACACTAGCTACATCTCTATAAGTATTCCCTCCTTGTAAATTACCAATAATTAATTTACCTATCGGTTCTGCAAATACAAACAATAAAATAAATATTCCTAATGCTATAATACTAATAACCTTTTTACTTAATTTATAAGCTCTTATTTTAGCTTCTTCCATCCCTAAAGTATGATACTCCCCAATTAACTTACTAATCGCAAAAGGAATACCTGCTGTTGATATATCTAAAAACATTACATAAATACCATAAGCATATGCATATAAAGCACTACCATTCTTCCCTATGATCGCATAAAAAGGAATAACATATAACATCCCTAATAATTTAACTATAAATACTGATAAGGTTGCAATAATAGTACCTTCTACAAATGACGACTTCTTCATCTTTAACCACTCATTTACTTTCATACATTATAAGTGCACTAAAACAAAATAATTGGTCTTCCCCAAATAACGCTATAGACACTTGATACTTGATATCAATTATATCACATTTAGAACTTAAGATAAACTCATTTATTTTAGATTCTAATTCTTTCTCATGATTACAATCAAAAACCTTAACGCGCACTATCTTTTTCACCTCATAAAAAAGATATCATATAAAAAAAGCATAATCTGTCAAAAAAAAGAATATGTTAAACATACTCTTCCCCATTCTTCCCACTAATAATACTTTTAATAATTATTATAGCTCCTGCTAAAGCAAAAACTCCTCCTATAATAACTCCCATTAAAGGACTTCCTTCATCGCCATAAATAATATCTTGCGGATTATCCGGATTATAATAAATAGTTATAGGAGTTATCACACTAGGAATACTATCTACAAAACTACTATCCTTCTTTGTATACTTTACTCCCTTTACTTCATATTCAATAACTCTCCACCATCTTTGATCTTCATCGCCATAATAACTAGACTGCGTATATGGATGATCAAACTCATCAACATAAGTTACCACATCCGCTTGTATTTTAATAAAATTTTCTTTCTTTTCCTTATAAGGTTCTATTTGTTTAAAACACATAGCACCCACTATTCCTCCCATAATTAAAAAAAATAATCCAAAAATAACTCCTTGCCATGGTTTTAACTTAGTTTCTCTTCTATCTACCACTCTAACTCCCTTACTATTAAAATTTATATGCATATAAAACTCCTTCTATCTTTATATAAGAATACCATATCTAAAAAACTTTTGGTTGTATTTTAACCAAAAGTTTCTTTATTTGACAACAATATTTACTATCTTATTTTTAATAACTATTACTTTAACTATTTCTTTGTCCTTAATAAATCTTAAAACATTCTCTTCTTTTAAAGCTTTCTCTTTAATTGATTCTTCTTCTTCATCTAACTTAATATTAATTGTTCCTCGAAGTTTACCATTTACTTGAACTCCAATTGTTTTTTCTTCATCAATTGTTTTTTCTTCCTCATATTTTGGCCATGACCCTAAACAAATTGGTTTATTACCTATCATTTCATTTAACTCTTCCGTAATATGAGGAGCCATTGGATTAAGTAAGATAAGTAAGGTTTCATAATCTTTCTTCGTAATAGTTTCTTTATCTTCATAAGCATTAAGTAATATCATTAAAGTAGAAACTGCTGTATTATAACCCATACTAGTTAAATCTGTTTCAATCTTTTTAATACTCTTATGAATTAAACTTTCTAACTCTTTAGTATATTCATTTTTACTTAAATCTACTTTATCTTTTAATCTTACTACTC
>CANQHW010000083.1 GCA_947623855.1 uncultured Bacilli bacterium
GATAACTTCTTTTCAATTAAAGAGATACATTCATAAATTAAGAATGATAAGATAATAAGAATGATAATCCCCGCCATAACTAGATTAAGATTAAATACTTGGGTACCATAGATAATTAAATAACCAATACCTTTTTTACTTACTAAGAATTCACCCATTATAACTCCAATTAAAGTCATAGATATATTTATTTTTAATGATGAAATAATCGTTCTTTTAGATTCGGGAATAATTAAATATTTAAGTATTTGTATTTTACTAGCTTTAAAAGATTTTAATAATTTAATTTTATTTTCATCCGTACCTAGAAAACCATTATAAATATTTAAGATACTTACGATTAAATTAATAAGTAAGGCCATAACAATTATGGACTTCGTATTCGCCCCAGTCCAAATAATAATTATGGGACCTAGTGCTACTTTAGGAAGACTGTTTAACATGGTAAGAAATGGTTCAATTATTTTAGCAAGAGTAGGTAATTCATATAAGATTATGGCAATAATAAAACCTAAAGTAATACCAATGATAAAAGCAATAATAGTTTCATTTAAGGTAGTTAAGATATGGGTTAGTAAGTTACCACTTTTAGCTAAGTTAAAAATAGTTTTAATTATTAGTGAAGGACGGGAAAAGATAAAGGGATTAATAATCTTTTTTTGAGATAATAATTCCCATAAGAGTAAGAAAGTGATGACGATAGTTATTTGGGTTAATAGAATAAATATTTTTTGGATTTTTTGTTTTTTTATAATTTTTAGAGCTTCTTTAGACATTAATATCTAACTCCTTCCATATTTCATCGTAATAGGAAGAAAATTCTTGACAATTACGATTAGCAATAGGAGTAGTTTTATTAGTTAGATTAATATTTAGAATCTTTTTTATTTCACAAGGACGTTTAGATAATATAACCACGCGATCACTAATTGATACCGCTTCGGCAATATCATGAGTTACCATAATGGTGGTGATACCTTCCTTTTTAATAATTTTATAGACATCATCAGAAACGGCTAATCTTGATTGATAATCAAGAGCAGAGAAAGCTTCATCTAAGAGTAAGATATCGGGACGAAGAGCTAGTGTTCTAATTAACGCCACCCGCTGACGCATCCCACCCGATAGTTCATGAGGATATTTATCTTTAAATTCACTAAGGTTATAGGTATCTAGTAAATTATTAACATATTCTTTATTTTCTTTAGTATCTTCTTTTTTAATTTTTAAACCAAGGATAGCATTTTCATAGATGGTTAACCAAGGAAATAGGGAATCACTTTGTAACATATATCCAATAGAGATATCTTTATCTTTTAAGAATTTAAATGTGCCACTACTTTGAAAGTCTATCCCCGCTAGAATACTTAAAAGAGAAGATTTACCACAACCAGAGGTTCCTACAATAGAGATAATTTCTCCTTCATAAACATCAAAAGTTAAATCTTTAATAGCATTTATTTCTAAAGTATTAGTTATATAATTTTTAGTAAGATGGTTAATCTCTAATAATTTATTCATGAGATAGATTATGTATTAATTTATTATATGGTACTTTTTCAGCGATTAGATTATTTTCTAGGATTAAGTTTTGGAGATTGTTAAAGTATTCTTCTTTTATAAATGTAGTAGAAAGCCAAGAATCACTTTCGGCATATCTTTTAACGATAGTTTCTAGATTATCTAAAGATGTATCAGGGAATTGGGGTAGGATAACTTTAGCTATATCTTTTGCTTTATGATTTTTAGTATATTCTAAACCTTTATTTAAAGCGTTATTAAATCTTTCTAGTAAATCTTGGTTATTTTCTAAATAGCTTTTGCGTGCATAAAAGGCAGTATATGGCATTTCTCCAGATAGGGATCCCACGCTAGCTACGACGTTACCAAAACCTTCACTTTCTAATTTGGTAGCATTAGGTTCAAATAGATTGACAAAGTCTCCAACCCCTGCAATATATGAACCAGATAGGGCAGAAAATTCTACCGAATAATTTAAGTTAACTTTACTGATATCAACATTGGCATTTTTTAAAGCGTTTAAGAAGTTTAAAGCGGGCATTCCTCCAAGACGTCCTACTAAAACCTCTTTACCTTCTAAATCTTTCCAATCAAAGTTGGGATCTTTACCAATGATGAATTGTCCATCTCTTTTGGTAAGACCGGCGAAAGTTACTAAGTAATCTTCTTCGCCACCAGCATAAACATAGATGGCACTTTCTGGACCTGCAAAACCAACATTAACATCATTAGATAAGACGGCGGCGGCGACTTTGTCGGCACCGGATGTTAAAATTAAATCTATATTAATATTTTCCTCTTTAAAATAACCATTTTCGATGGCAACATATAGAGGAGCATAAAAAGCACTGTGAGTTACTTCAGCTAGTTTAATAGTATCTAATTTATTTTTATCTTTTTTAGGGAGTAAATATAAACTAAGGATAACTATTAATATTATAAGTAAGATTCCAATACTAATTAATAATTTTTTCAAAATAATACCTCCTTTTTCTAAGATATTATATGAAAAATATTAATAGAGAGTTAATTAAAAAAAGTAAAACTATTTTTGAGAGGTTTTACTTTTCTTCTCCTTTTTATTCATTCTTATTTTAATAAATACTAAGAGAGCAATTATTAAAATACTTCCAATAGCAAGGGACACTGTTTTAATGATGTTGTCCAATGTATTGGGATTAACTACATTTAACATATCCTTACTCCTTTATATAATTATACAATATATTATCTTAAAAAGGCAATAAGTTTTATGATAGATAGTATATATACTAATTAACAAATACTTTTTATATTTAAAAATTAATATTTTTCTTTACTTTAGAAGTAATCTTTGTTATACTATTAAGTAGAATATGGGGAAGTGATATTAGTATGATATATACAAGAACACAAGAAGTATTTAAACGTTTATTTGATATGAAAAACGGCTCTCATAGTAGGGTGGTTTTAGAACGTCAAAAAGAGATTAGTAAATTAGAAAGTGATGCTTCTAGAATATTAGAAGAAGTAGATAATTTAACTAAAGAAACGGTTAGTTTACAATCTACTTTGAAAGCTATAACGAAACAATATGAATGTTTAAAAGAATTAATTAAAGGGAAGAAAACAATTGATTTTGAAGAATTAAATAAAGAGTTACAAGTATCTTTTGATCCTACAGCATTAAGGAAAGAATTAGATGAAAAGTTTCCTAATAAGAAGTTAGAATTATCTGATAAGATAACTAATTATGAAAATGAAGTTAAGGTTAAGAATGAAGAAGTAGTTAAATTACGGAGTGAAGTGGAAGAAAAATCACTACAAATGTCAACTATTTTAGAAAAGCAAAAAGAGATGGTAGAGTTACTTAAAAAGAGTGTGGCAGGAGATTTACTTAATTTTTCTCCAAGACCTATTATTGATACTTTAAAATTCTTAAACTTTAATGAAGAGGAAGCTAAGATGTTAGCATCTAATTTAATATTTTCGAATCCGGATTTTGTAAATTATTATAAATCTTTGGAAGAGACAGAAAAAGAAGTTAAGGTTAGAGAAGAAGTAAAACCTACACAAATAGAAGAAGTTAAAGAAGATAAGATTGTTTTAGAAGAAACTCCTAAAGATGACAGGATTGTTTTAGGAGATAGCCCTAAAGAGTTTGCTACTGAGGTTATAGATATATTTAAAAAAGAAGAAAAGAAAGAACCTAAAGAAGTAGATTATAGGGAGTTAGTTAAAGAAGAATTTAATGCTACAGAAGAGGATTTATTAGAATATAGGGAAGTTTTAAATAGTAATGTAAAAGAAAGTATTATGAAGTTAAAAGAACATAATATTGATTTAAAGATGGTATCTTTAGTAGTATTAAAAGATGTTGATAATTTTATAGCTAATTATGAATTATTAAATAGAGATAAAAAATTAAGTAGTGAGGATTTATTAAAGTATTGTGCTAAATTAACTTTTTTAGCACATAGTAAGGTAGATAAATATATAAATGAATATCACGTTGTATATCATTATCCACAAGGAAACTTATATATGGGTGTATTTGATATAGAAGAGAGTATTGTAGCAAGTAATGCTAAAGGTTTAGGAAAAGTTGATGCTTATTTCTTTACTCAATATCCACAATTCCAAGTAAGTAATTGTGATAATATTGCTAATATTATTAATACTTGTATTATAAATAAGATTGATTATCAAGATGAGGAAAATAATTATTATATGTTTGTATTTGATATAAAAGAGTTTAATAATTTATATCCAGATATAAAAATAGTTTCTTATAAAGGGTTAGGTGATTAAGATGAAATATTTGAGTGATTTAGGAATTAGTGATGGAGTATTAGTTAAATTAAATGGGGTACTTAGTCCTTTAGAAAAAGAAGCATTAGAAAAACATAGTTCTTTAGTTAAAAAGAATATTGAATATTTAAAGAATATTGGGATAAATAATTTAGATTTAGTATTTAGTAATTATTATTATATATTCTTATTAGATAGTTCTAAGTTTGAAAGTATATTTAATAAATATGAAGCTTCTGATTTAGCAGATAAGATAAGTAAAAATGCAGAAATAATAGAGTTCTTATAAGAGAGCTCTTTTTATTTATCTAGGGGTTTCATTTCATTAGTTAATCCTAAGATATAATCGGCAGATACATTAAAATATTGACATATTTTAGCTAGATATGTTACAGGCATTACATTAATGCCTTTTTCATATCTAGCATATTGTTGTTGTTTAATTCCTAAATAGGACGCTATTTCTTTTTGAGTAATGTTTTTACAATTTCTTATCCATTGAAGTTTTTCTGTATAGTACATATGAATCACCTTGTATTATTTATACATTCTATTACAACAAATGTATTGAAATATGAACAGATATGTTGTAAAATAATGTTACAATATATGGGTTGTATAGAAAGTAGGAAATATTATGTTTAGATTTAATCCGGAAAGAGAATTAAAAAAGATCCAACATGGAGGAAGAAATAGATTTATATTTTTTTCTTTTCTATTATTAGTTATTGCTGTTG
>CANQHW010000084.1 GCA_947623855.1 uncultured Bacilli bacterium
CCATCTAAAGAAAACTTTTAATTTATTTACTGCATACCATAATTATACTGCTGCAAACTTTAGTTCGCCAAGAAAATATTTAAAAAAACTGAATTTTTTCAGTTAATTTTCTTTTCTTTTTTGGATACCATAAGTTATTCTTAATAATAATTTATAAGGAAGGAAACGGGTCATAAAGACACCAATCTTCATCGTCGTTCCGGGGATAATTAGTAATTTATTTTTTAAAGATTTTTTAATAGCATATTTAGCTACATACTCAGAAGATAAACCTTTTAATTCAAACTTACCTTTAGCTACTTTATTAAATTCGGTATTAACTGGTCCTGGACATAATGCACTAATATGGACATTACTTTTCATTTGTCTTAGTTCTTCATATATAGCCATGGTAAATTTTAAAACATAGTTTTTGGTAGCATAATAAGTATTAAGACGAGGTCCGGCCATAAAACCAGCGGAAGAAGCCACATTTAAAATTCTTCCCTTATCTTTTTTAACAAACTCTTGTAAAAATAATTTAGTTAAAATATGTACACATTTAACATTAACATCAAGCATTTTAAGTTCGGTATCTAAATCCGTTTTATAAGTTAAACCAAATAAACCAAAACCAGCATTATTAATTAAAAAATCTACTCTTCCTTTAGTCATTTCATATAGTTTATAAACATTTTCTTCTTTAGATAAATCTAATTCAATTATTTCCACTTTGGTCTTTAATTCTTTTTGTAATTTAAGTAATAAGTCTTTTCTTCTTGCGACCACTATTAAATCATAACCTAAATTACTTAAGGTTTTGGCCATATCCCTTCCTATACCACTACTTGCTCCCGTTATTAGTGCTACCATATAATCAAGTCCTTTCTATATTTTATAATTAGGATAAAAATACTCTATTTCTCTTTTTAAGACGAATTCATCATCAAAGACATAATTTTTAAAGTCACATTCGATGTGGTTAACTTTAGCTATATAATTCATAAAACTAATTAAATATTCTTGTACTTCTTCTTTAGTAAAGTTATACCCTATTATATAACTAAATTCATTTATTAATGCTACTAAATCATCGCCTTTTTCACTCTTCGTATAATTTAACCATTTTAGTAATAACGTTAAAATAGTATGTCCATCATCATATGTTTTATAAATTTCACAGGTATCTAAATCTTCATAACTAAGATAACTAGCAAAATCATCGCGAAAATTCATAGCATTAAAATAATATATTAGAATATTACTAGCAAATAATATATCTATATCTTCTTTTAAACTAGCAATATATTCCTTTAGATAATTAACATAAATATGAATTGATAACTCACTGTTATAATTAACTAAATTAACTGGTTTAAACTTTTCCATAAATCCCCCTATGAAATAATTATTTTTCAAGGTAATCTAATAGTGGTGGTACCATTTGTTTTTTTCTAGAGACAATACCTGCTAAATAGATTCCTTCTTCAATAGTGCTTAAGTTATAAGCATTTTTTATTATACTCTCTCCTTTATTATTATACAACAAATAACTACCATTATTTATAATATCGGTAATAAATAGTAAAGATAATTTATAACCATTTTGTTCCATTTTATTTAATTCTTGTAAGTATTCTTCTTTATGAGATAGAATATCATCAATATCTAGGGTAGTTATTTGACTAATACCAATTTTTTCATCTTCGTGTTTAAATTCTTTAAAGTCACTATATATTATTTCATTAGCACTTAAGCCTTTAATAGAACTACCAGCTTTAAATATTTGCATTCCTAAAGTATTTATATCTTCTTCACAGATTAAGGATAAACTACTAGCTACTTCGCGATCAGTTTTAGTAGTCGTAGGACTTTTTAAGAGTAAGGTATCAGATAAGATAGCACTTAACATAAGTCCTGCTAATTCTTTAGGGATAGGTATATTATTTTCTTGAAATAATTTATAAATAATGGTATTAGTACATCCTACAGGCATACTACGGAAGTTAATAGGGTTATTGGTACCAATAGTACCTAATTTATGGTGATCGATTATTTCTAGAATTTCAGCTTGTTCTAGACCATCTACACTTTGTTCTAATTCGTTATGATCAACTAGGATTACTTTTTTCTTTTTATAGTTATTAGCATCGACTAAGCGAAGTAAGCCGACACATTTATTTTCTTTGGTAACAACGGGATAGTTCGTATGCCCAAAGTGATTCGCAGCATCGATAAAGTCATCGCGGGTATCGCTATAACCAAAGGTAATGGGGTTTTCATTGGTATTAATTAATTTAACATAGTTAGCTAGTTTTATTTTATTAATTGTAGTATAGGTATTGTTTTTAGTAAAGATAATGTTTATTTTATTTTGACGAGCTTTATTTAGTAATTCCGCACTAATACTACTACCTCCTACTACTACGATAAGTTTTACTTTTGTAGTAATAGCATATTCAATGATATTTTGGCGATCTCCTACAATTAAAATACTGTTATTATCTAGTTTTATTTCACTAGTAAAGGTCATACTACTATAAGCGGCGGTGATTAATAAACCTTCAATGCTATCATCAAACTTTAAGACTTCTTCACCTTCAATTACTTTAAGAATGTTAGTATAATTAGAATGGATTTTATAAATATCTCCTTTTATTAAAAATTTAGCTATTTCTTTTAAATTAGTATATCCAATTAAAAAACGAGTTTGATTAACGATAGGAAGTCCGGTGACACTTAAGTTTTGCATCATATTAAAAGCATCATAGATAGAGTTATTTTCATCAATATAAGCTTTAGTATTATAAGACATATCTTTTATTTCAACTTTAACATCATTTAAATAAGCAGGTTCTTTAAAACCAAAATAATCTAAGACATATTTTGTTTCTTTATTAATACTACCTAAAATACGAGGAGTGGCATTACCTCCTAGTTTATTTTTAAGATAAGATAGAGCAATGCTTGCTACTACAGAATCAGTATCGGGTTTTTTATGACCAAAAATATAGGTAACTTCCATAATAGATACCTCTTTCTATTCTTTATAATAATATCATAAAATTAGGGAATCGTCTATGAGGAATATATTTACTAAATATTAACATTTTTACTAGACAAGTTAACTATGCGTGGATTATAATAAGTAGTAAGAGATATCATAGTGGTGTTTTTCTTCCAGTCCAATACAAAAGCAAAATGTTAGGGGGATGAAGGATATGGAGGAGGCGAGTGCTTATGATTCATATTCCTAAAAATAATAAGGGGGTATAAATCATGGCTGAACTTGTTATGTTCGCTATAATTCTGGTATTAATTGCTAGAATTATTAATGACCATAACAAAACACCCTAAAGGGTGCAGACATAATTAGTGGACTAGAAGGCGAGCACCACATTAGCATATGGTATCTCTTTTCTTGTTCCTAAATATATTATATACATAAATTTACTTTAAATGCAAGTATTATTCCCCACTTTTTAATTCAAATAAGATATCCCGTAATTCCATTGCTCTTTCAAAGTCAAGATTCTTCGCGGCATCCCGCATTTCTTGTTCTACTTTAAGCATTAAGTTTTGACGTTCTTTCTTATTTAATTTTTCTTCTTTTATATCTGTATCAGAATTAATATTAGATATAACTTCTCTTATTTCTTTAATAATTGTTTTAGGGGTTATACCATGGTCTTGATTATATTTTTCTTGGATAGAACGCCGTCTTTTAGTTTCGGTAATAGCTTTTTCCATTGATTCACTTATGGTATCGGCATACATTATAACGTGACCGGAAGCATTACGAGCACAACGGCCGATTATTTGGATTAAGCTTCTCTCACTTCGTAAGAAACCTTGTTTATCAGCATCTAAAATACAGATTAAACTAACTTCAGGAATATCAATTCCTTCTCTTAATAAGTTAATACCTACAATACAGTCATATTTACCCGCGCGTAGGTCATGAATAATTTTTAATCTTTCTAAAGTTTTAACTTCATTATGTAGGTATGCTACTTTGATATTCATTTCTTTTAAATAGTTGGTTAATTCTTCGGCCATTCGAATAGTTAAGGTAGTAATTAAGACCCGTTCATTTTTAGCTGTACGAAGTTTTATTTGTTCTAGGATGTCATCTATTTGACCCTCACTTGGTTTTACTTCTACGGTAGGATCAAGTAACCCGGTTGGACGAATTATTTGTTCTATGTATTGACCATTAGTTTCTTCTAGTTCGTAATCCCCTGGAGTCGCACTAACATAAATCGCTTGATTTATTTTATTTTCAAATTCAGGAAATTTTAAAGGACGGTTATCTAAAGCACTAGGAAGGCGAAAGCCATAATCAACAAGGGTTTGTTTTCTTTGTCTATCACCATTATACATTCCTCGTACTTGGGGTAAGGTAACATGGGATTCATCGACAACTAATAAAAAGTCTTTAGGAAAGAAATCAATTAAAGTTGCGGGCGTTTCACCTTCCCCTCTTAATGCTAGATGGCGAGAATAGTTTTCCACTCCACTACAAAAACCTGTTTCTTTTAACATTTCTAAATCATAATTCGTTCTTTCTCTTAGTCTTTGTTCTTCTATTAATTTATTATTATCATGTAAAACTTGTAAGCGTTCTTGAAGTTCTTCTTCGATTCTTCTTATAGCTTCTGTCATTTTTTCGGGACTTGTTACAAAGTGACTGGCAGGAAATAGGGAAACGCTCTTTTTACTAGCACTTACGGCCCCTGTAACGGGATCAAAAGTCATTATTTTATCTACTTCGTCTCCAAATAGTTCAATTCTTATGCCACTAGATTTTTCATTAATAGGGATAATATCGATAGTATCTCCTCTTACGCGGAATGTTCCTCTATGAAAATCAATATCACTTCGTTCATAAGTCATATCAATTAGTTTGTTAATAATATCATTTCTTCTTATGGTATCGCCCACA
>CANQHW010000085.1 GCA_947623855.1 uncultured Bacilli bacterium
TATATATAATTATATCAAAATAAAAGACTACTGTCTTTCTTTACAGTAATCTTTTGTCTACTTTTTCAGCAGTCTCGAGAATATCTTCTTTTTTTATTGTTATTTTAAGACTTTATTTAAATAGATACCAGTATAAGAGGTAGGTATTTTAGAGACTTGTTCAGGAGTACCAGTTGCGATTATTGTTCCTCCTTCATCTCCTCCTTCTGGTCCTAAATCGATAATATAATCTGCTACTTTAATAACATCAAGATTATGTTCTATAACTATAACGGTATCACCATTATCTACTATACGATTTAAAATAGTTAAGAGTTTTTTAATATCATGAGTATGTAATCCAGTGGTTGGTTCATCTAAGATAAAGATACTTTTACCAGTAGCTTTTTTTTGTAATTCTTTAGCTAGTTTTACACGTCCTGCTTCTCCTCCGGATAAGGTTGGAGCACTTTGTCCTAGTTTAATATAAGAAAGTCCCACATCCATCATAACTTGTAATTTATTTCTAACTTTAGGGATATTTTCAAAGAATTCTAAAGCTTCACTAACTCGCATATCTAAAACTTCAGAGATATTTTTTCCTTTAAATTTAACGGATAGGGTTTCTTTATTATATCTTGTTCCGTGACATACTTCACAAGGTACATAAACATCAGGTAAGAAGTTCATTTCAATTTTTTTAACACCATCACCATAACAAGCTTCACATCTTCCTCCTTTAACATTAAAGGAGAATCTATTTTTACCATATCCTAACATTTTACTTTCTTTCATATTAGCAAAGACATCTCTTATATCATCAAATACTCCAACATAGGTAGCAGGATTACTACGAGGTGTTCTTCCAATAGGATCTTGGGTGATATGAACTACTTTATCTATATTATCTAAACCTTTTACTTCCTTACATTTACCTATAACGGTTTTAGATTTATAGACTTTTTTTGCTAAAGCATTATATAAAATATCATTTACTAAGGAAGATTTACCGGAACCGGAAACTCCAGTTACACAGATAAACTTACCTAAGGGGAATTTAACATTAATTTTCTTTAAGTTATGACATTCGGCTCCTTTTACTTCAATATATAGACCATTACCTTTACGTCTTTTTTTAGGGACAGCAATTTTTTCTTTTCCAGTTAGGTATTTACCGGTTAAGGAATTAGGGTTTTGCATTACTTCTTTGGGGGTACCGGCGGCCATAACATATCCCCCTTCATCCCCAGCACCAGGTCCAATGTCAACTAAGTAATCGGCTGCTAACATGGTATCGGTATCGTGTTCAACAACTATTAAGGTATTACCTAAATCCCGCATTTCTTTTAAAGAAGCGATTAATTTATCATTATCTCTTTGATGAAGTCCAATACTTGGTTCA
This sequence comes from uncultured Bacilli bacterium, assembly GCA_947623855.1. Lineage (GTDB taxonomy): Bacteria > Bacillota_I > Bacilli_A > RF39 > UBA660 > CALWAM01. The sequence continues at coordinate 1,382 of CANQHW010000085.1, forward strand.
TCTAGGACATATAATACTCCGGATAATTTACTTCCTATTTGGGTAGCTAGACGGATACGTTGGGCTTCTCCTCCGGATAAGGTAGAAGCACTTCTACTTAGGGTTACATAACCTAATCCAACGTTTTCTAAAAAATCTAATCTATTGATTATTTCTTTAACTAGTAAGTTACTTATACTTTGTTGTTCTTTATTAAGTTTTAAGTTATGCATAAATTTATTTAAAGCTTCAATACTAAGAGAGGTCATATCATAGATATTCTTTTTATTAATATAAACACTTAAAACATTATCTTTTAATCTTTTACCATGACAAACGGGACATTCAGTTTCAATCATAAAACCTTCAATCCATTCTCTTATCCAGCCAGCAGTAGTTTCTATTTGTCTTCTTTCTAAGTTAGGGATTATACCTTCATAGTAATCTATTTTAGTACGAACATTTCCATTACGAGATACATATTTAAATTCTAGGGGTTCAGAAGTACCATATAATATTTTATCTAATTGTTCTCTTGGTAAGTCTTTTACAGGGGTATTTAGGTTTATATGATATTTTTTAGCAACAGTTTGGATTTCAGTAAAAGTGGTATTTTGTTCAACAGAAAAGGTAGCAATAGCTCCTTCATTGATACTTTTATTAGGATTAGGTATTAAAAGTTCTTCACTTACTTTCATTTTAAACCCTAACCCATTACATTCGGGACAAGCTCCAAAGGGGGAGTTAAAGGAAAACATTCTTGGTTCTAATTCAGGAATAGAGTAATTACAATGCATACAAGCATAATTCTCACTCATTAAGATTTCTTCTTGACCAATAATATTAAATAAAACTAAACCATCAGCTAATTTAGTACTAGCTTCAATGGATTCAAAGATACGACTGCGTTCATCTTTTCTTACTACTACTCGATCGGTAATAACTTCAATGGTATCTTTTTTATTTTTTTCGAGAGTAATATCTTCTCCTAAATCTCTTACTGTACCATTAATACGAGCTTTAGTATAACCTTTCTTCCGTAAATCTTCTAATAAATCTTTATGAGCTCCCTTTTCATTTTTAACAACAGGGGCCATTATTTCTAGTTTCGTTCCTTCTTCTAGATTCATAATCTTATCAGTCATTTCTTCAATACTTTGAGAAGTTATAGGGATATGATGATTAGGACAGTAAGGGGTCCCAATTCTAGCAAATAAAAGTCTTAAATAATCGTATATTTCGGTAATAGTACCAACAGTACTACGAGGATTATTATTCGTACTTTTTTGATCAATACTAATACTAGGACTTAACCCTTCAATAGAATCAACATCAGGTTTAGAACTTCCACCTAAAAATTGTCTAGCATAAGCAGATAAACTTTCCACATATCTTCTTTGTCCTTCGGCATAGATAGTATCAAAAGCTAAACTACTTTTCCCAGAACCAGATACTCCAGTCATAACAATTAATTTATTTTTAGGGAGTGTAATATCAATATTTTTTAAATTATTTTCTCTTGCTCCTTTAACAATTATTTTATCCATAATAATCCCTTTCCTTTTGCTTATCTATTCTATCATAAAAGTTACATTTTTGACATAATTTTTCATACTTTTGATGATGTTTAAAACCTTCTATTATATGGTTAACTTTTGCGCTATTTAAAATATCTTCTAGATTATCTTTAAAAATATTACCTAAGTTAATAAGACCATTACTATCTAGACAACAGGGAATAATAGTACCATCTACTAAAATACCCATATGAGTTATTAGCCCTTTACAAGTACCATTAGGGTTAGAATAGGTATTAGATAAAGAAGGCCATATAAACATAGTTTCTTCACTAAGATAGATACCTTTTTCAGTAAAGGTATAATGTTTTAATAAGATATCCTTCATTTGGGCTTTTAAGGTATCATTTAGGGCCCATAAACGATAATTAATAATAGTATTGTTATGATGTAATTTATTAGCATTTATAATTATATTATTTAAGTATTCTTCTAAAGGAAGATGTTTATCATAAGATTGTAGAGAAATATTTATTTGTCGGATATTTTTATTATTAACGATTTTAGATAAAAAATAACCATTAGTAGTAATATTTATTGAAAAATCCTTACTAGCAAGATCAATAAATTCATTTATTTGGGGATGAAGTAAGGGTTCTCCTAGAATATGGAAATAAAGATATTTAGTATAGGGTTTTATTTTAGTTAATATTGTTTTAAATTCTTCCATACTCATAAATTTTTTAGGTCGAGTATTATGAATACAAAAAGAACAATTTAAATTACAATTATTAGTTATTTCTAGATATATTTTTTTAAAACGCATAGAACATCACGTATATATTATATCACAAGTAATTATAAGTTGACTACAACTTATATATATATTATAATATAAATGTAATATATGGAGGGTTAGTTATGGAAAATTTAAAAAAAATGCGGATTAAAAGGAATGTTACTCAAGTAAAATTAGCAGAGATTGCTCAGGTTACACAGGAAACGATTAGTGCTTATGAAAGTGGCAAAGCATATCCTAGTGTAGAAACATTAATTAAAATAGCAGAGTTTTTAAATACATCAACAGATTATTTATTAGATAGAATAGATAATGATGAGCCGATTAAAAATACAACCATAAAAAATACCGATAATAAAACTTATCGGATGTTAAGTAACTTTATTATGCTAAATGATCAAAAAAAAGACGATGTCTTATGGTATAGTGAAGCAATAAGAAGGAAATAAACAAAACTTTATTTCCTTCTTTTATAATAATTATTCTAGCTCTTTTAATCTTTTAAGTAATTTCATCAAAAAATCTATATACTTGGGTACAACTTTCAGCTAAAGATGGTTTAGTATTTTGATATTCAATACTAATTTTTTGAGCATTTTTTCTTGCTTTATCTAATGAACCATAGGTACATAGCTCCAAGTTCTACACTACCCATATTATCTAAGATATCCTCTCGGTATCTTAATCCTTTTCTTTTGGCAATATCATTAGCAGTTTCGCCGTTATATAATCCTTTATAACCCGCATTGGTAAATTTATCAAAATTTTTAACTCCTTTTACTTTAGCTATACTATATAATGCTTTATTACCATTACTAACTTTTCTACGGCGATAAAGTCTTTTTTCATCTTCGCTTAACAAGTTGTATCCCGCTTCCGTAAGTTCCATTTTACGTGTTTGAACAGCAAAATAGGTTTGAGCAAGCGCAATACTTTCTTTTCTGGAATCACCATTTTGGGCGATTAAATAACAAGCATATCTTGAAAGTTTGTAATCATTAATCACAACCTCTGCATTATTAGCTCTTTTTGACAACTTCCCGACGTCGGCAAAATGTTCTTTAATAGCATTATTGCTTAGTTTACAAGCACTTTTAGCTTTACTAACAACAGTTTCAAAATTACTCCATTTCGAATATTTAAGAACCGTCATTAACTCTCTGCCAAACCAATAAACATTTCCTTCTTCATCGATATGTTTAATATCCTCAAATATTTTTTCATTATAATTTTCTATATTCATA
>CANQHW010000086.1 GCA_947623855.1 uncultured Bacilli bacterium
TTGTAAATTCTGGGTCATCTAAATATACTCCTATAGATGCACACGCTTCCATAAGACTTTTATCTTTAAATTCTTCTAAATGATTAGTTAAATAAATAACATCTTTCATATTTCCATATTGAAAGGCATAAATAGCAAGAATGGTTCCTAAAACATAACGATAATCCATAGCAATAAATCTTTCACTAAGAATTTCTCCTAATAACTTAGGATTATCTTGTAATTCAAATTTATGTTCTTCTTTAATTACTTCTAAAACTTTATAAAAATTTTTACACTCTTTTTCAAAGCTATCTTTAGTCATATTCATATAAAATTGTTTTAATAAAGCATAAGAAGTATCACTTAAATTTCCAAACGTTGTATAAACAAGAAAAATTACTTCATATCTATATATTCTATCAGAGTCACGTTTTAGTATTCTAAATCTTTGCAAATAATCTAGTTCTTCTTTAGGGAATCCTTTTTTAATTAAATAATTTATCGCATAAGTTTCAAAATAAATAGCTAAAAATTCACATAAATAGTACTCTATTATATTATTTTCTTGATAACTTATATAATGAATAAATTCATGAACTAAAGTTACTACATCTTGATAACTAAATTTTCTTGCTATATTAATAAGTTTTTGAGTATTATTTTTATTTACTTTAATTTGAAAACAAGAACCCTCATATTTACCTTCATAACTAAAATCTAATTCGCCACTAGTTATTAATTTATCATAAATAGGTAAATAACTTTCATCAATACTTGCAATAATTTCTCTGGCTAAATTATAAACATCTAAAAAAGTAAGATTATTGTTTTTTACTTCATAATCTAGATTATATTCATAAATTAAATCATTAAATTTATCATTTAAAATTGATATATTATTAATATTATCTAAGAAGAAAGAATCTTTTTCTTGTAAATAAAGACACATTTCATTTAAATAATAATTTAACTTTGTATATACTTCATCCATAAAATCACTTCATAGGTATTATACCACATTGATTTAGATATTAAAAACATATAAGATAACATATAAGATAACATACAAGATGATTGACTATTTTTCCTTAATATAGTATAATATAGATAGAAAATACGAGGTGATTTTATGCCATATACTCCGCCATTTGAGATAACAAATAATATGCTAGATTTAGTGGCCTCTATAATGATGAAAGTTGGTAAATTAGATAATTATAAAAGTTTAAATAAAATGCCGATATTAAGAAAGAATAATCGAATTCATTCAATTCATTCATCATTAGCTATTGAAGATAATTCATTATCTTTTAGAGAAGTAAAAGATATAATAAATGGAAAAACGGTGATTGGGGATCAAAAAGAAATACAAGAAGTTAAAAATGCTTATGAAGCTTATGAGATGATGAGAGAAGTTAATCCATATTCTATAAAAGATTTAAAAAAAATTCATAGTATTATGATGTTTTTAGTAGTTAAAGATTCAGGGGAATTTAGAAAAGGTAATGAAGGAGTATTTGATGGAGATAAATGTATTCATGTTTGTCCTAAACCAGAAATGATTGATTTATTAATGAATCAGTTATTTAACTGGATGAAGGAAAATAAAGATAAAATACATCCTTTAATATTATCATCAATATTTCATTATGAGTTTGTTTTTATTCATCCATTTAGTGATGGAAATGGAAGAACTGCAAGATTGTGGCAAAATGTAATATTAGCTCATTGGGAAGATATTTTTGAATATGTTCCGATAGAGTCCCAAATAAAAGAATATCAAGAAGAATATTATGATGTTATTAATGATTGTAATATAAAAGGAGAAGCGACTTTGTTTATAGAATTTATGTTAAAAATGATGGATGAGGTTTTAGATAATTTAATTAATAGTGCGGATTCTTTAGCTAATCATACTAGTACTTATGTTAAAAAATTATTAGATGTTATGGAAGAAGGTAGTGCTATGTCTGCTAAAGAATTAATGGAAAAGTTAGGTTTAAAATCAAGATTATCATTTAGAGATAATTATTTAAATCCTGCTTTAGAAAATGGTCTTATTAAAATGAGTATTCCTGATAAACCAACAAGTAAAAATCAAACTTATTATAAAAGTTAATAACTATTTTATAAAACCATTTTCAACTAATTTAGTTTCACTAACAGAGATAAAGGCACTGGCATCTATCTCTTTTATTTTAGTAATTAGGTTTTTTAATTCTTTGTTATTCGTTTCGATATATAGGACTTTATTTTTAAGGCCATCATATGAGTCGGTAGCACTAACGACGGTGATGGCATAACCTAGTTTTCTTAAAATATCTAAATTTTTCTTAGTAGCTTTATTAGTAATTATTTGAACATTTACTGTACCTTTAATAATATATTTACTTAAGATAGAACCAATATAGGTACCAGTGGCATATCCTAGAGAATAAAAACAAGGAATTAAGAAGGTATCAATATTAGTAGTTAGAGCTTCCCGAGCAGCATAATACCAGATTAAAACTTCAAAAAAAGCAATTATCATCGAGATAAAGGATTTACCTTTAACTAAGATAATTGTTCTTATAGTTCCTAAAGATACGTCCATAAGACGAGCAAAGAAAATTTTAAGACAGATTAGTGCCATAATAAAACCTCTATCCTAAAGCATATTTTAATATAGCAATTAAGATTATAATTAGTAATATAACTATTAAAATATATGCTATATTATTCTTATTTTTAGTATAATCCTCCTCATCTTTTTTATACATATCAATATTTTTGTTAAGTTCATTTAATCTTTTAGCATAGGGATTTAAAGCGCCGTTCATTTGTTTTCTTTCTTGCATTTGTTCTTTACTTATTAATCTACCACAATTAGGACAATAAGCATCATGTGTACCTAAAGCGTGGCCACAAAATTCACATCTCATCTTCGTACTCCTCAATAAATGTTTTACTTTTATGCGGTTCGTCACGTAATAAATCTAAATAATCTTGCTGACGGAGGGCTTCATATAAACAGATAGCAACGCTGTTGGAAAGATTTAAAGCTCTTACATTAGCGGTCATGGGAATTCTTGCACATCTAGCGATATAGGGTTTTAATATTTGACGGGGAATTCCTGTACTTTCTTTACCAAAGAATAAATAGATATTAGCATCTTTATTACTAAAATCAAAGGAAGAATGGGGTTTATGACCATATCTGGTGAAGAAATAGTATTCTCCTTTATTTTGTGAAAAGAAGTCTTCTATATTTTCATAAACTTGATATTCGCATTTATCAATATAATTTACCCCACTACGTTTTATAGATGCTTCATCTAACGAAAAACCTAAAGGTTTAATTAAATGTAACTTGGTATGGGTTGCAACACAAGTACGCATAATATTACCAGTATTACCAGGTATTTCTGGTTCAAATAAAACAATATTTAACATAATCCCTCCTAATTTAAAAAGACTTTATCTACTAAAGTCTTTAATATCTAATAAATGCTCAAAATCGGCGGCTTCCATTAACTGATTATCGCTTCTTTTAACAATATTATCTATACCTACTTCGCCATTTTCAACATAGACAATAGTTGGTACTTTAGTTATTTTATTATCTTCTAAATGTAATTTACTATTTAATTGATCTATATAATTAGTTTTATCTTTAATATTAGTAACATTTATATAATAAAATTCATTATTTAATTTAAATTCATCAATTAATTTCTTTAATTTTTTCTCCATATTATATATTTTTTCATCACCAGTATAACTTATATAGATAAAGTAATTATCGGGAGCTTCAGTAAATATTTCTTCAACATTATCTAAACCAGTTATTTCATTAGTAATGGTTTTAGTTTCGACTAAATAGGATGTACCTACCTTTTTTTCATTAAATACTTTTACCCAACGGTAAGCGTATAAACATAATAAACCACATCCTACTATCACCGCAGTTGCTACTACATAGTTTTTTAAAGGAATAGAATTATCCTTTTTCTTTCTAGGCATATAATCAACTCTTTCTATTTTTTCTTACTTATATCATATCATAATAAGTATAGTTTGTAAAATTAAAATTATAATAAAAATGGTGGAATTTATGAGATTTGTTAAACTTTTTTTAATTTATAGTATATTAGGATACTTATTAGAAACTTTAGGAACAGTATATTATGATAAACATTTTAATAGTGGAATTTTAAAGGGTCCTTTTACAATAATTTATGGAATAGCTATATTTATTATATTAGGATTAAATTATTTTACGAAGAAGATTAAAGATAGGAAAAAAGAAGTTATAACTTTTTATGTATTAATTACAATTATATTAACTGTTTTAGAATATAGTGCAGGGATGATGATATATAAATCAACAGGGAAGATATATTGGGATTATGATAAGTTACCTTTTTGTTTTAATCATTTTATTTCGTTATTTACTTCTTTATTATTTGGTTTAGGGGCGACGATTATGAATTATTATATTGCTCCGAAAATAAATAAAATTATTTATAAGATTCCAAACTATGTTATTTTATTTTTACTACTTACTTTTATAATTGATATAGTAAAATATATTTTTATCTAGGTAAAATACCTAGAACAATTAAATTATATAACATACTATATGATTAGGAGGTTTAAAGTATGTTATTTGAGATGGATAATGATGGTTATGATATTGATTTTTTAATTAATGGAGTAACTAATCATAATATGAAAATGACGGATAATGAAAGTCCCAAAATTTTCCCCGTAAATGAAGGTTTTATCCGTGGTAATATGTATGTTAATGAATATAAACCCTATAAAAATTATACTCCAATGCGTTTAAAGGGTAGAAATGAAAGAGAGATGTTATTACTACGGATTTATGAACTGGATTTTGCTATTAATGATTTTAACTTGTATTTGGATTTACATCCTAATGAT
>CANQHW010000087.1 GCA_947623855.1 uncultured Bacilli bacterium
TTTCCTTTAAATTACGTGCATTTACCAAAATACACTACTCCCCTTTTAATATAGTGCACTTTTCTTAAAACTTAACGCATTTGTGTAAAAATTTTCTTATTTATGCTTAATAATATATAATTTATTCTTTTTATAAAAAGCATAAAAAATATCTTCTATCTTTAAATTTTCTTTATCTAAAGTATTTTTTATCCATTCATAAGATTTATTAATATTTTTTAAAGTTGTATTTTGTATCTCCCCATCTACTATTATTGGTAAAGGAAAATTACCTGGTAATCCTAAAAAATTATATTTAAAAATAGATAATTTCCCATTATTTTCTAAAAAAGCATACTCTATTTCTTCAATGCTCTTAATATTTTGCTGACGTAACCCTAATAATAAATCATCAATTGTATATCTTTGTTTAATCATCTCTTGATAATTAATCACCCCTTTATTAATAATAATTGATGGTTTCCCTCCAAAAAAAGATCTTACTTTTCTAGACTTTACTGAAACAAATGCCAATATTATTTCTAAAGCTGCTAATACTAATATAGGTAAAATTGTCTGAGTAATGGGTTTAGATAAATCTTCAATACTAATAGCTACTAATTCTGCAATTAAAATCGAAACTATTAAATCTATAATCCCCAACTGACCTACCTCTCTTTTCCCCATAATCCGATATACAAAAACTATAAAAAAGTAAAAAAACGCCGTCTTTAAAGAAACATTAAATAAATCACTCATCTAATCACCTATCTTTATTATGAACATAAAATAATATTTTTAATCATATATGTTATTAGGTGATAGATATAAAAAAATTTATTGATTATTTAAAACTATTTAGTTATAGTTTAATTTATCTTATAATTATATCTTTAATATTAAGTATCATATATTATTTTACCAAGATAAATTATAAAACTATAAGTAATATTATTCTCTTTATGATTTTAATCTGGTTTTTCTTCTTAGGATTTAAAAATGGTAAAAAAAGTAAAAGTAAAGGTTATCTAGCTGGTCTTAAAATAGCTTTAATATTTATTAGTATCTTATTATTATTTAATCTTATCTTTTTAAGAATCTTTAAATTATCCCTAATATTTTATTATTTATTACTTATCTTAAGTAGTATTTTAGGAGGAATGTTAGGAATAAATCGTAAAAAAGACTAATTTTTAGTCTTTTTTCTCTTTTTATTCCTACTTTCTAAAGTCCATTTATTTACTAAATCTAACTCTTTACCAAAATTATCTTTAATATTAGGAAAAGATTTAAATAATCTATTTTTAGCTAATTTTAATTTTGATATTTCTTTAGCATATTTATTCTTTAGTAATCCTGGTAACATCTTAATTTTTTCACTCTTTAATTCTTCCGCAATAATAATTCTATGTCTTAAATTATATGCAATCATCATCGAAGATATCCCATCAATAACAAATATTATAAATATTATTATAGCTAAAATATTTAAAGTATTACTAGGTATATTCTTAAAAATACTTATTATTATAGGATTAGCTACATAAATAATTAATAAACTCCCTATTCCAAATAATACCGAATTAAATAAACATATTCTTCCATTAATATTAAATGCTTTATCTGAGTAATCCCACCACTTATTATGGAAAAACTTCTCTAATATAAAACTAGTATAATATTCTACTAAAGAAGTAATAATTACCCCAAAAACAAATACTATTACGGGATCAATATAATACCTTGCTAAAGTATAAATAATTAATATCGCCCCTACTCCATATATAGGACATAACGGTCCGAATAAGAACCCTCTATTAGTTATTTTTTTATAATATATTGTTGCATATATTATTTCTAAAATATATCCAATAAAACTATAAATAATAAAAGTTAAAAATGTATTAGTTAAATTATTTAACATATTATGACCCCACTTTAGGTATTTCTGGACAAGAACTTACATCAAGTAAGCAATCATAACAAGTTTTATATCTATTAGTAGCATTACTATCTACTAAATCAAAAATATAATTTACAAGCATTGGAGCAAAAAATATCGCCACCCCTGCAATAACTCTTTGTACTAACTTCATCGTACTCTTACTTATTTGCTTTTCATCACTACTAATCACTGCTTGAGCAAAATCTATACTACCTAAAATAATTAATAATATCGGTATTAAAATTTTTAAAATATTAATTGCTACACCCCCCATTTTAAATGCTCTTAATACATTATTTTCACTATTAACATCACAAACCCCTTTTAAAACATCACTAGAAGGTGGATCACTATTTCCAATATCAATATCTGGTTTTATATCTTCCCCCGTTCCTTCCGAAGAAGATCCACTACATTTAAATGGAATAGTTTTACCATCACAACTAACTGATGTTTGCCCACTACCTACACATTTAAACTTTGTATAATTACTTCCACTTTCATATTTTGATAAAATAGATTCATTATTAGAAGTACAAACTCCCGGAAAACATGGTGTATTAGAATCAGTAGTACAGTTTTCTGTTGAAGATCCTCCTGTATTATTTGGATTATAACATTTTATTGTATGGGATATATCTGAAGCTTTAGCTCCACTACTATTTAAAGTAATACAATCTAATTTAGCTGTCCCCTCTTTATCACACTTAATATCTGTATACCCAGGAGAAGAAGCTTTAAAATCAACTATAGAAACAACTCCCTCACCACTTACTACTTTACACATCACACCCGTTACTCTATCTTGATCTCCTACATTTAAAGCATAAACAGGTAACTTAAATAATAAAAAGTAACTAATTAAAAAAATTATATATATCCTCTTTTTCATCCGAATCACCATCTATAACATTATATCATACAATACTTTTAAATAAAACACTTTTAAATAATTCTTAGCATAAATATGACATCTTAACATAATATTTATTAGAAAACTTAGGAGGAAAATATGATTAATAAAGAAAATCTATGGTTTGTAACATTATTTAGTTTAATTATTGTTTTAAGTATTTACTATATTAGTATCCCCGATAATCTCTTAAAAGATCTTACTAATAATACCAAAGCTAATACTACCGAAGTAAGTAATATTAATGAATCCAGTGCTTTAGTAGCTCTAAGAGTCGAAGCCGATGAAGAAACCTTAAAAGAGATTCAAACATTAGAAGATATCTTAACTGATACCACTAAATCCGTTACCGAAAAAAATGATGCTTACGAACAACTACAAGAAGTAAATATCAATAAAGGTAAAGAAGAAGAATTAGAAAAACTAATTAAAAACGAATTTAAATATGATGCCTTTGTTAAAATAAATGGTAATGATATAAGCATCGTTATATCATCTACTGAACACACCCCCGAAATAGCTAATAATATTATTCGTAAAGTCCAAGAAAAGTTTGAGACTAAAAAATATATAACCGTTAAATTTCAATAAAATTGGGTAAAATAACTCACTCCCTTTAAAAAATACTCATACAATAAAGTAAAGTACTCATATAGGAAGTGAGAATTAATGAATAATAAAATATTAACACCTAGAGAACGAGAAGTCTTTAATCTGTTAATCTTAAATAAATCTACTAAAGAAATAGCTAGTATTCTAAGAATAAGTGAAAAGACCGTTAGGAATCATATTTCCAATGCCATGTTAAAATTAGGTGTCAAAGGAAGAGCTCAAGCTGTTATAGAATTATTAAAATTAAAAGAAATAGAACTTTAAGACTCATAGTTTGAGTTTTTTTATGTCTTTTTTTAAAACTTAATAAATATACTTAATTAGGTGAGTATTATGCTAAAAAGAAGTGCTACAAGAAAAATTATAATTGCAGGTTTAGCTTTATTTGTATTATTAATAATCTATCTTTTCCCTGATAAAAATACTACTATTGAAGAACAAATAGAATACCAAGAACCCCTAAAAACTAGTATCTACCTAGTCGATAAAAATAACTATCTTGCTAGAACTAAAGTAGTAATCAGTGACCAAGACCAAGTTACTAAAGCTTATAAAATCCTTGCTATGTTAACCATAAATAGTAATATGAGTTATCGTATTCCTACTAACTTTAAACCTATCATCCCCGAAAATACTAAAGTAGAAAATATTACTATCACCGATGATTTAATTAAAGTCGTATTCTCTAAAGAACTTTTAAATATCTCTGCTAAAGACGAAGAAAAAATGCTTGAATCCATAATCTATTCTCTAACCGAACTAGATAATATTAAAAAAGTTATGATCTTTGTAGGAGATACTTATTTACAAAATCTTCCCCATAGTAAAAAAGTATTACCCCAAATACTTACCCGCGATTATGGTATTAATAAAGTATATGACCTAACTACTTTTAAAGATGTATTATCTACTACAACTTACTATAGTAGTATGGATAATGATTCTATCTACTTTGTCCCTATAACCCGCTATATAAACTCTTCTTCCGATAAAGTTGATATCATTATTGAAAACTTAAAAAGTACACCTCTTCGTCAAACTAATTTAATGAGTTTCTTAGAATCCAATGCTACCCTCTTAGATTATGAAATACTCGAAAATCAAATAAAACTTACTTGGAATAATTATATTTTTAGTGATTTAACTAATAATACTATCTTAGAAGAAGTAAAATATGCTATCGCCTTATCCCTAAAAGATACCCTCAATGTCCAAGAAGTAATCTTTATTAATAATGGTCAAGAAGTCTTAAAAATATCCTAAATAAACTCTTGCTATTTATTTTAGTTTATATTATAATTAGTTTGTGCTTTTTAAAAAAAGCCCTAATGTCCTCGTAGCTCAGCTGGATAGAGCATACGCCTTCTAAGCGTACGGTCAAGCGTTCGAATCGCTTCGGGGACACC